>CABTAV010000030.1:0-13841 GCA_902482895.1 uncultured Streptococcus sp.
CTTTTTCAAATTTAGGCTGGAATTTCTTAGTCAATTCTTGAGCTTTTTTGATAAAGGCTTGCGCATTTTTTTGATAAGTTTCTTTATGCTCACTATCTACCTCTGAAAGTTTATCAGCGATAATTTGCGCTTCTTCGCCAGCTTTCTCAGGATCTAGCCAAGTATGCGGATCGTAGAGCGTTTTTTCATCAACTCCATCCCCTGCTTCCACATCTTCTAGCCCTGGGACGCGGTCTAAAGTCATTCCCTCTGAAGCCTCTAAAACCTTAACTTTGGATTTTTTAAGATTGGGATCTAGACTTCCTGCCCAAGATTCGAGCGTATGAGAATGGTAAACAAAGACATCTGCATCATAGATGGCCGCGATATCATTTGCTGAAGGTTCAAAAGAATGAATCCCGCTACTTGACTGAATCATTCGAACATCATTCAAATCACCAGATACTTCCTTGACCATAGCGTAGATAGGATAGAAACTGGTCACAATTTTCATCCCTTTCCCTGTCTGACTTTCCTTTTGGCCACAAGCAGCTAAACACAAAAGAAAGACACTTAACAACACTAAAAACAAATTTTGTTTCTTCATAAAAACTCCGTAACTAGTTATTTAACTAGTTAATATTCTACTCCAATTTTTTTTTATTGTCAAGCATTTTATGAACTAGTTAATAGATTTTCTGATTTTAAACTATAAAAAAACCTTGCAACTAGGTTACAAGGTTAATGACATTAATCGAAGTTAACGTATTCTTTTTGAAGTTCAAGAACTTCTTCCATTGTTGAACACTCTGTAAGGGCACGGTTTGCGTACTCTTCCATCTTAGCAGTGTCCAATTTCTTCATCAAGCTACGTGTACGAAGAACTGATGTTGCTGACATAGAGAACTCATCCAAGCCCATTCCGACAAGAAGTGGAACAGCTTTTTGGTCACCAGCCATCTCACCACACATACCAGCCCATTTACCTTCAGCGTGAGCTGCCTTGATAACGTTGTTGATCAAGCGAAGGATTGATGGGTTATATGGTTGGTAAAGGTATGAAACTTGCTCGTTCATACGGTCTGCTGCCATTGTGTATTGGATCAAGTCGTTTGTACCAATTGAGAAGAAGTCAACTTCTTTAGCAAATTGGTCTGCAAGCATCGCTGCTGCAGGAATTTCAATCATGATACCAACTTGGATATCATCCGCAACTGCAACTCCTTCAGCAAGAAGGTTTGCTTTTTCTTCATCAAAGACTGCTTTAGCTGCACGGAATTCTTTCAATAGGGCAACCATTGGGAACATGATACGCAATTGACCATGAACAGAAGCACGAAGAAGGGCACGGATTTGTGTACGGAACATAGCATCTCCAGTTTCGGCAATAGAGATACGAAGAGCACGGAATCCAAGGAATGGGTTCATTTCGTGTGGCATATCGAAGTAAGGAAGTTCCTTATCTCCACCAATATCCATTGTACGAACAACTACTGGTTTACCATTCATTCCCTCAAGAACAGCTTTGTATGCTTCATACTGCTCGTCTTCTGTTGGGAAATCTTGAGAATCCATGTACAAGAATTCTGTACGGTAAAGTCCAACAGCTTCTGCACCGTTGTTGTTAACACCTTCAACGTCTTTTGGAGTACCGATGTTAGCAGCCAACTCGAAGTGTTTACCGTCAGCAGTCACTGTTTGAGCATCTTTCAAAAGTGCCCATTCAGCTTTTTGTTTAGCATAAGCTTCACCAGCTGCTTTAAATTCTGCCGCTTGTTCATCTGTTGGGTTGATAATCACTTCACCAGTAATTCCGTTAACGGCAAGGATATCACCGTCTTTCACTACTTCAGTGATGTTATTTGTTCCCAATACAGCTGCAATTTCAAGTGTACGTGCCATGATAGCTGAGTGGCTTGTACGTCCACCGATATTTGTTACAAAAGCTTTTACAAAGTTTTTGTCCAATTGAGCTGTATCAGATGGTGTCAAGTCATGCGCAATCACGATTACTTCTTCATTGATAGAAGCTGGGTTTGGCAATTTCTTACCAAGGAGGTTTGCCAGTACACGTTTTGTCACGTCGCGAATATCCGCTGCACGTTCTTGCATGTATGGATTGTCTTCCATGCCTTCAAAGATAGTGATGAACATGTCAGTCACTTCTTTAAGACCTGCTTCAGCATTGACTTTCTTAGCACGGATTGTTTCTTTAATCTGACCAATTAATTCTGGGTCAGCAAGAACCATCAAATGAGCGTCAAAAACTTGAGCCGCTTCTTCACCAAGCGTACCTACAGCTTTCTCACGGATAAGAGAAAGATCGTTTTGAGAAGCTTCAAGAGCAACATCCAAACGAGCCTCTTCTGCGTTTGTATCTTCGACTGAAACAGTATCGAATGACAAATCCGGTTGAACGAGTAGATATGCTTTTGCAACGGCAACACCATCAGATGCTGCGATTCCCTTAAGCATTTCTGTCATCTTCCTTATGCCAATCCTTCTTTTTCCATTGTTTCTGAGATTGCAGCGATAGCGTCATCTGCATCTGCACCTTCAGCTGAGATAGTTACGTCAGCACCTTGGCCAACACCAAGACTCATAACACCCATGATTGATTTAAGGTTAACTGATTTACCTTTGTACTCAAGAGTGATATCTGAAGCAAATTTGCTTGCAGTTTGTACCAACAATGTTGCTGGACGTGCGTGAATACCTGTTTCTGCCACTACGTGGAAATCTTTAGAAGCCATAGTTTGACTCTCCTTTTGTTCTTTCTTTTTTGAGTTATATGTGATAACCCTTACAATTTGGTATTATATCATCTTCTAGGATTTTTTTCAAGCATTTTATGGGATTTATTCGATTTCCTTTCAGATAACTTGCTGAAAATCTTCTATCTTATGTAACAAAACACAGGATATAGTTTTTCAAAAAACAAATTATAGGATAATTATCACTATTTCACAAAACAAACACTACATATTGTGTTTTGTTAGGTTATGTAGAAAAATAGACCACTATATTTAGTTTTAAATCATTGACAAAAATTTATTTTCTGATATACTAGGATAGAATTAAATTTTAAAGAGGAGTTACACAATGGTAACCGTTTATTCTAAAAACAACTGTGTCCAATGCAAGATGACCAAACGTTTCTTGGACAGTAATAATGTCGCTTATCGTGAAATCAATCTTGATGAGCAACCTGAGTACATCGATCAGGTTAAAGAGCTCGGTTTCAGCGCAGCTCCTGTTATCCAAACACCAACTGAAGTCTTTTCAGGTTTCCAACCAGGAAAATTGAAACAATTAGCATAATCTTAGTACATCATCCAGAAGAAACTGCTTCTAGGGCTAACTTAGAAGCCTTTCTTTTGTAATTAGATAAGGGAAATTTTATGGGATTAAAACATCTTGAGGACGTGACTTACTTCCGTCTCAATAACGAAATTAACCGTCCTGTCAATGGACAAATCATGCTTCATAAAGATAAGGAAGCCTTGGATGCTTTCTTTAAAGAAAATGTAGTTCCAAACACTATGGTTTTTGATTCAATCAAGGATAAAATCAACTACCTCATTGAACACAACTACATCGAAACAGCCTTTATCAAGAAATACCGTCCAGAATTTTTGGAAGAATTGTCTCAATTTATCAAAGACCAAAACTTCCAATTCAAGTCTTTCATGGCTGCCTATAAATTTTATAATCAATATGCTTTGAAAACCAACGACGGTGAATATTATCTTGAAAGTATGGAAGACCGCGTCTTCTTTAACGCCCTTTATTTCGCTGATGGTGATGAAGCTATTGCAATCGATATTGCCAATGAAATCATCCACCAACGCTACCAACCTGCTACTCCTTCCTTCTTGAATGCTGGACGTGCTCGCCGTGGGGAGTTAGTATCTTGCTTCCTAATCCAAGTAACTGATGATATGAACTCTATCGGACGTTCTATCAACTCAGCTCTTCAACTTTCACGTATCGGTGGTGGTGTGGGAATTACCCTCAGCAACCTTCGTGAAGCTGGTGCTCCTATCAAGGGCTATGAAGGAGCTGCTTCAGGTGTCGTTCCTGTTATGAAGCTTTTCGAAGATAGCTTCTCTTACTCAAACCAATTGGGGCAACGTCAAGGTGCTGGTGTTGTCTACCTCAACGTCTTTCACCCAGATATCATCGCTTTCCTTTCAACTAAGAAAGAAAACGCCGATGAAAAAGTTCGTGTTAAGACCCTTTCACTTGGTATTGTGGTGCCCGATAAATTCTACGAATTAGCACGTAAAAATGAAGAAATGTACCTCTTCAGCCCATACTCTGTAGAACTTGAATACGGTGTGCCATTTAACTACATCGATATCACTGAAAAATACGATGAATTGGTCGCAAATCCAAATATCCGCAAGACAAAAATCAAGGCGCGTGATTTGGAAACTGAAATCTCTAAATTGCAACAAGAGTCTGGCTATCCTTATGTAGTCAACATCGATACGGCCAACCGTGCAAATCCTGTTGATGGTAAGATTATCATGAGTAACTTGTGTTCTGAGATTCTTCAAGTCCAAGAACCAAGCTTGATCAACGATGCTCAAGAATTCCTTCAAATGGGAACCGATGTTTCATGTAACCTTGGTTCAACCAACGTGGTCAACATGATGACTTCACCTGACTTTGGTCGTTCTATCCGTGCTATGGTGCGTGCCTTAACTTTCGTTACAGATAGTTCACACATCGTAGCTGTGCCTACGATTGACCATGGAAATAGTCAAGCTCATACCTTTGGTCTTGGTGCCATGGGACTTCACAGCTACCTTGCCCAACAATTGATTGAATATGGATCGCCTGAGTCTGTTGAATTTACAAGCATCTACTTCATGCTCATGAACTACTGGACCTTGGTTGAGTCAAACAATATCGCGCGAGAACGTGGTATTACCTTCCATAACTTTGAAAAATCAGACTATGCTAACGGAAGCTACTTCGACAAGTATGTAACTGGTGAATTTGTTCCAAAATCAGACCGTGTTAAAGAACTCTTCAAAGATGTCTTTATCCCAAGTGCTGCTGACTGGGCTGAACTTCGCGACAAGGTTCAAGCAGATGGACTTTACCACCAAAACCGTCTTGCCGTAGCGCCAAATGGTTCTATCAGTTACATCAATGACGTTTCTGCTTCTATCCACCCGATTACGCAACGTATCGAAGAACGTCAAGAAAAGAAAATTGGTAAAATCTACTACCCTGCTGCCGGCTTGTCAACAGAAACCATTCCTTACTACACTTCTGCTTACGACATGGATATGCGTAAAGTGATTGATGTTTACGCTGCTGCGACTGAGCACGTGGACCAAGGACTTTCACTCACCCTCTTCATGCGTAGTGACATTCCAAAAGGACTTTACGAATGGAAGAAAGAAAACAAACAAACGACACGTGACTTGTCTATCCTTCGTAACTATGCCTTTAACAAGGGTATCAAGTCTATCTACTACGTCCGTACTTTCACAGATGACGGTGGAGAAGTCGGTGCTAACCAATGTGAAAGCTGTGTGATTTAATCTTTGCTTGAGGAAACTACATTTTCTCAGATTAGTGATTTATTCACCATGCTAAACTGGAATAAGCATCTATACTATGAAATAACAAAAAGTCGGGCTTCCGACTTTTTGTGCGATACTCATCTAGAATTATGATAAAATAGAAATAATTGTGAGTTCGCAATATTAAACACAGAAAGAGATTTCAAATGGAAACTTACTACAAAGCCATTAACTGGAATGCCATCGAAGATGTCATCGACAAATCAACTTGGGAAAAACTGACGGAGCAATTCTGGCTTGATACACGTATTCCCTTGTCAAATGACCTAGACGACTGGAGAAAACTATCAAACAAGGAAAAAGACTTAGTTGGAAAAGTCTTTGGTGGTTTAACCCTTCTCGACACTATGCAATCTGAAACAGGGGTTCAAGCCCTTCGCGCAGACATCCGTACTCCACATGAAGAAGCTGTTTTTAATAACATCCAATTTATGGAATCTGTCCACGCTAAATCTTATTCATCAATCTTTTCTACCTTGAATACTAAGGCTGAGATTGAAGAAATTTTCGAATGGACCAATACCAATCCTTACCTACAAAAGAAGGCTGAGATTGTTAACGAAATCTACCTAAACGGTAGCCCACTTGAAAAGAAAGTAGCCAGCGTCTTCCTTGAAACCTTCCTCTTCTACTCAGGTTTCTTCACACCGCTCTACTATCTCGGTAACAACAAACTAGCTAACGTTGCGGAAATCATCAAACTGATTATTCGTGATGAGTCTGTTCACGGAACCTACATTGGTTACAAATTCCAACTTGGTTTCAATGAATTACCTGAAGAAGAGCAAGAAAAACTCAAAGAATGGATGTACGACCTGCTCTACACTCTCTACGAGAATGAAGAAGGTTACACAGAGAGCCTCTATGATGGTGTTGGTTGGACGGAAGAAGTCAAAACCTTCCTTCGCTACAATGCCAACAAGGCACTCATGAACCTGGGACAAGATCCACTCTTCCCAGACTCAGCAGATGATGTCAACCCAATCGTTATGAACGGTATTTCAACAGGAACTTCCAACCACGACTTCTTCTCTCAAGTCGGAAATGGTTACCTTCTTGGTGAAGTTGAAGCCATGCAAGACGATGACTACAACTACGGTTTGAACTAATTCATTTATCCCAGAACTGATAACAAATATCATGGCTTGTTTAAAACAACCATGATATTTTTGTTTTTGTTTTCTTTTGTTTTTTAAATTGATTGATTGAACACTTTATGATAAAATAGTAATAGAAATAGAGGTGATAAGGATGTTAAAGCAGGAAAAACTAGATAATATTCTAGAAACGGTAAATACAAAGGGAACTATTACTGTAAAAGAAATCATGGCTCGCTTGGATGTATCAGATATGACTGCTAGACGCTACTTGCAAGAGTTGGCAGACAAGGATCTACTTGTTCGGGTTCACGGTGGAGCTGAGAAAATTCGCACAGGTTCTATTTTAAATAATGAACGTTCCAATATTGAAAAACAAAGCTTACAGATTGCAGAAAAACAAGAAATTAGTCGTTTTGCAGGCCATTTAATTGATGAGGGTGAAACTATTTTTATCGGCCCAGGAACAACATTGGAATCTTTTGCTCGTGAACTTCCAATTGATAATATTCGTGTTGTAACAAACAGTTTACCAGTCTTTCTCATCCTAAACGAACGAAAACTAACAGATTTGATTTTAATTGGTGGAAACTACCGCTCTATCACTGGGGCCTTTGTGGGAACACTAACCTTGCAAAACCTAGCCAATCTCCAATTTTCTAAAGCTTTCGTTAGCTGTAATGGTATTAAGGACAATGCGATTGCGACCTTTAGTGAAGAGGAAGGTGAATCTCAACGCATCGCCCTCAATAATTCCAATAAAAAATACTTACTAGCTGACAATAGTAAGTTCAATAAATTTGATTTTTATACCTTCTACAATATCTCTGATATTGATACCATCGTTTCAGATTCTAAACTGAGCAAAGAAACGTTTGAACAACTTTCAAAACAAACAAAAATTATTCTTTCTAAACCATAAAACTATCCCCACCGATTGGTGGGGATTTTTATCTACAGATCAGTCTATAATCTGACTTTCCGCTACTTTCTTGTACCAGTGAGCTGATTTCTTCGGATAACGTTCTTGAGTTTCAAAGTCTACATAGAAGAGACCGTAACGTTTCTCATAACCATTTGACCATGAGAAGACATCCATTAATGACCAAATGAAGTAACCTTTTACATTAGCTCCATCTGCAATAGCATCAGACAAGACTTCCAAGTGTTGTTTGACATAATCAATACGTCCATCATCGTAAACAGTATTATCAACGAACTCGTCTTTGTATCCGAGACCATTTTCAGTGATGTAAATCTTCTTGTAGTTAGGATAATCTTTCTTCACACGCATGATTTGGTCATACAAACCTTGAGGGTAGATAATCCAATCCCAGTCCGTACGTGGTACATAGTCTGGAGCTACACGGCGACCAACACCTTTGATTTGGTACTTCGAGCTTCCTTTCTCACCCTTACCGTTATGGATGATTTCAGTTTCTCCATCAAAGGCTTCCATCCAGTCACTCATATAGTAGTTGATGCCTAGAAAATCATTCAAGTCTTTTGCAGCTTCTAATACTGTAAAATCTTCTTCACGAAGATCCAAGCTACCACCATTGACTGATAAGATATGGTTAACACCTTCCATCGTTTCAGCTGAATAGCGGCCTAGATAAGTTGCATCCAAGATAAATTTATTGTGAATGATATCTTCCAACTCTGCTGCACGAACATCTGCTGGATTTTTAGGATCCAAAGGATACTTGGTTGGCAGTGCGTGAACAACACCAATTTCACCTTTATAACCTTTATCTTTATATAGCTTGACTGCGCGTGCATGAGACACCATCATATTGTGGTGCGATTGGAAGACTTTGGCAAGGTCGTACTGAATACCTGGAGGGAATTTACCAACCAAGTATTGACCATCACCAATTGGTCCAATTTCATTGAATGTTGTCCAATAGTTTACTTCTGGAAATTCTTCAAAACAGAAGGCAGCGTAGTCTACAAAGTGTTCAATATTTTCACGGTTTAAGAAGTCGCCATTTGAGTGGAGAGCTTCTGGCGTGTCAAAGTGATGAAGAGTTACAAAGGGCTCAACATGACGTTTGTGGCACTCGGC
This sequence comes from uncultured Streptococcus sp., assembly GCA_902482895.1. Classification (GTDB taxonomy): domain Bacteria; phylum Bacillota; class Bacilli; order Lactobacillales; family Streptococcaceae; genus Streptococcus. The sequence goes on from CABTAV010000030.1 coordinate 8,748, forward strand.
AAATAAATTATGATAAAACTCAACACCTTTCTGATTTACTTGACCATAACCAGTCGGGAAAATACGTGACCAGGCAATAGAAATTCGAATACCATTGACACCATACTCTTCTGCTAGCTTGAGGTCAACTGGATATCGATTGTAAAAATCACTGGCTGGTTCTGCAGTGTACCAGTAGTTATCTTCAAGATATTTATCCCAAGCAACTGGTCCTTTTCCATCAGTATGTGTAGCACCTTCTGCTTGATAAGCAGCTGTTGCTCCACCGAAAATAAAGTCTTTTGGAAGTGTTTTTGTCATTTTTTTCACCTATTTCTTGATTTAAATAAAGTAAAAGTGAGAGGAGAGGAGTCAGTGAGCCATCCTTCTCCATCTCACTTCTTGTACCAAGTCACCGAATTGTGACATGAGGAGGTAAAAACGATGTCTTTTTACCGACGAATTAACAAGGCGATTAGGAAATTCGCCATAGCGATTTCCGTAACGAGAGGAGACTGTTTCACAGTCCCTATCGTTAATCGAATTGCGCTTGTACAAATGCAAGAGCACCTTTTCCATCACGGGTTAATTTGATGTATTGAGCGCCTTCTGTCTTGGCAAGTTTAATACCGAGTTTATCTGTTTCTGCTTTCATATCTTCAAAGTTTGAAGCAACTTGAGGGGCAAGGATAACCAAATCAAACTCTGGCAACATTTCACGGTGAGCACCATAGCCACCTGCTGCTGCTTTCACAGGGACATTGTATTCTGCAGCTGCCTTGTTCAAAGCATTTGCAAGGAGACCACTTGTACCTCCACCTGCACAGAGAACGAGGACATTTGTTTCTTCAGTGATGGTATTTTGTGCTGTATCGACACCCGCTTTTTCAAGAATAGCATCCGCTTTTGCAGTGTTGAAGTTTGCAGCAACTTTTTCTTTCAATTCATCATTAGACTTACCTGAACGTTCTTCTTCAAGAATTTGTTCATCATAGACCTTAAGGAATGGATAGTAAATGACAACGTCAACCACAATTAGAAGGGCAGCAAGAATGAATGATAGAACTTGGAAGTTAGTACCAAGAACTAGACCTAGTGGAGCTGGGGTTGTCCATGGTAGATTAGCAGTAAATGAATTCATTCCAAGAGTTTCAATGAAGAATTTAAAGATCCAAACGTTTGCGATAGGAGCAAAGATAAATGGAATGAAGAAGATTGGGTTCAATACAAGCGGTGCACCAAACAAGATTGGTTCATTTACACCAAAGAAGGTTGGAACTACTGAAGCACGTCCGATTGCACGGTTACGTTTTGATTTTGTTAACCACATGAACATGAATGGAACAACCAGTGTCGCACCAGTACCACCCATGGTAACGATAAACATTTGTGTACCAGAAGTAAGAATCTTGTCAGCGTGCATACCTTGTTGGAGAAGGTTCAAGTTGACTTCGGCATTGGCATAGGTAATAGCTGCGATAGCAGGTTCAACGATAGATGGACCATGGATACCAACAAACCAGAAGAAGGCAAAAGCACCAAAGATAATGGTAATACCAAGATAGCCATCAGCTGCAGAGAATAATGGAGCAAAGAATTTACCGATTGATTCAGCTACGCTTGCACCAACAAAATGACGAGCTAGTAAATCAAGAGCATAAAGTGAAACAACTGAGAGAGTGAATGGAATCACATCTTTAAAGACTTGTGAGATATTTGGTGGAACTTCGTCAGGCATACGAATGGTAACGTTGTTCTTAACACAAACCTTATAGATTGCTACAGTAACAAAGGCAGCAAGGAAAGCTGAAAGCAAACCTTTTGTCCCCAAGAATCCAGTAGCTAGACCATTTTCGATAGGATCAGCTGCCAACATCAACAAACCAACAATTGCTGCCAACAATGTTGACATATAGTTGATTTGATTGGTTTTCTCCATGCTACGGTTTACTGAGTCGGTCAATGACTTAGCTGTTGTACCAGCTACCAAGGGAGCCAGAATACCCATAGAATAGCTATAAGGTTTCATCAGAAAGGCTACAACTTCATCAGACCATTTAAAGCCCCATGAGTTTGGTACAAAGGCAATCAAGATAAAGATACTTGAAAAGAGAATAACAGGCATACCTGCAATAAAACCATCACGAATAGCACGAAGATAGATATTACGAGATAATTTCTCAAAGAAAGGCTTTCCTTTCTCGATAAATGCAATTAACTTATTCATTATTTAGCTCCTCTCTTATAAAGTTCGATTAAATGGTGCATCAAATCTTTTAACAAGATAGTTGTCATCAAGTGGTCTTGGCCATGCATCATGGTTACACTATACGCTAAGTCCTCACCAGAAGCTTCCTTAGTTAATAGACTTGTTTGCGCGTGGTGAGCCTCTGCAATACAGCTACCAGCTTCCTCTACAAGAATATCTGCTTTTACAAAATCACCAGCTTCAGCAGCTTTCAAGGCTTCCAATAGTTTTGAACGAGCGTCGCCAGCATAGGCTACGATTTCAAAGCCTAACAATGTTACTTCTTCTCTATTCATGATAGAATTCTCCTTATGTATTTTTAATTAAATTTTTATGACAATAAACGTTGGATATGTAGAACTAGATAAACTCGTTCACTTTTATACAAATCAAGACCCGTATGTTGCGTAATCACATCATAAATCTTGGAACCAATCTCGAAGGCTTTTGGATAGGATTGTTTGATATGATCTTCCATATCCAGAAGCGATTGGTTATCATCCCTAGATCTGTCTAAATAATCCAAGAAATAATTCAAATGTATCATAAAGCGATCATAGAAATGATTATTCTCTTTAGTTCGTTGAATTGCATACCCCTTTAGCACTTCTTCAACATTGCTGAGAATTTCTTTCCTCTTATCAATCGACTCCACAAGTTCCACTTCATTTTCACCTTCGGCATTAATGAAATGATAAGCAATCCGAATAATTTCGTCCTCAGGAAAATGATCCGCTAGCTTCTGACGGTAAATTTCAAAAGCTTCATTTGCGATTTGAAAAGCGACAGGATACTTAGTGGAAATATCTGGCAGATTACTATCCTTGTACCTTCCTTGTGCTAGAGCTTGGTAAGAACAGTAAATATGGTCTGTCAAGGTTACGTAAAGATATTCTTGAATCGGATAATGATATTTCTTGGAAAGCTTATCAATAATCTCATAGGTCACTGTGATAAAATCAAGCGGAACATCTTTGAGAAGAGCTATAAAGTTTTCTCTGGACTCTTCGGTCTTCATCCGAAAGATTTTCTCAACCTGATGTTCAGCAATCAAATCTCCCTTCTTCTTTCCAAATGCAATCCCCTTACCAATTACAATCACTTCTTCTCCTTTATCATTTCTGACAAGCGAGACATTGTGATTCATTGGATTTAGAATTCGATACATGTCAACCTCCTTTTATATCTTAAAGGTATATTAGTACAAAAAATGACCACAAATGAACTAGAAAATCAGCCGATTTCTAATTCACCTGTGATCATGCCTAATATTACTTAGTAACACTCACCTTGTATTAACTTGTAACTGTATTCTATCATAATGCTGATAATTTGTAAACCCTTACGAAGAACTTTTTTATTTTTTTGAGTATTCTTTTATCAAAAAATAAAATCATAAACAAAATTAAGAAAACAAGTGTTTATAATTCAGAAAATTTCATCTCAATTCAAAAACAAGTGTACTAATAACTCTATATTTTTTTGAACGCTCCAAACCAAAATCCATTATTCCTAATAAATAACTCATCACCAAAAGCTCTAGTATGTTTTGAACCGATTTCTAATTTTACAAGACGCATAGGAGCCAATAATTCAATTAACTCACTTTCTGTATAAACTCTTTCTAACATTGAATCTAGTTTTCTACGTATATAACCTTTTTCTAGTAAATAATTATCAGGAATTGCATCTTGAAAAATTCCATCTTTCCGTGGACAATAAAAATAATACATTCCTCCTGCTTTCAACACCCTTTTCACCTCTGAAAAATAGTTCTGTCTATCTTTTTCATCCACTATAAATGTAATCGCAGACATTATATCAAATATAGAATCGAAATGATTGTCAGGAAAATTTAAACCTTTACCTACATCTGTCTGTGTTATATGACAATTAAATTGTGGAAATGACTTAGTCAATAATCGTTTTGCACTATCAGCGGCCTCTTTTGTTAAATCTACACCACAATAAGTATCCGCATAATGATTTTCAATTAAATAGTAAAGATTCCTTCCAAAACCACAACCAACTTCTAATACCCTACACTCATCGTTTTGAGTAACAATTTGATTTCTCAAAGAAAAAATCTTTTGAACTGCATCATTAGGAACTAAGCGTGTCTCTGTTTTTGATGATTGGGCGTGTAATTCTTCCCATTTCTTGTGATTATCTTCATTTAAAACAAATGTATCCATTGAACTCTCCATATCTCATTATCGTTTCTACATGATGAAATCCAGCACTCTTTAACATTTCTTTATTTTCAGCATGAGTGTGGTTAATCATAACTCCCTCCAAGCTCAATTGCTTAGATAGAATTTCTTCTGGACTAAATCCATGTTCTTGCTTGAATTTAATATAGTTGGAAACTATCAACTTATTTACCTTCGGATCTGTCATGATTTCTTTCTCAAATAGAATAAACGCTCCACCTTCAACTAACGATTCATGTATTTTTGATAAAATCTTTATTCTCTTGTCTGGGAGAATAAACTGAAGAAAATAATAGCTAATAATTAAATCGCTGGGTTCTAACCTGGCTTCCTCCACGGAGCTTGTTATAAATTCAAGCTCAGGAAATTTTGATTGTGCCACCTGATTCATTTCTGGAATCTCTTCTATCCCGATAAAACGAACTTCTTTTTTAGACTTGTGACGCTGGTATAATTTACCAATCAGATTACCCGTTGCGGAGCCTAGCTCATAACATAAGGAATGGTCACGAATAAAAAAATCGCTTAGATGACAAACAAGGTTATGTCCTTCATCATATAAAGGAATAGATTGTCTAACATGCTCATCAAAATGTTGAGCTACACCATTACCAAAACTCCATTGTGTTCCATTTTGAATAACAATATCATTTC
>CABTAV010000031.1:0-13579 GCA_902482895.1 uncultured Streptococcus sp.
ATGGTCTTGTGGCAAGAAAGAACTGATTTCTAGTGGTAAAGTTGTTTGATTTGTGTTATAGTGAATATGCATGGGATGGCCTTTCTAAATGGTTTATTAAGCAATTCTATTTTACCAAGACTATCGCAACCATGCAAAAAAGCAACGGCAAATCCGTTGCTTTTTTTGGAGATAAGAGACTTTTGTCCCAGACTCTTTTTATGTAGTGTATGCAAATGAACGCAGTCTATAATGATATGAGTCCATAAACTATAAATTTGAAGTATGAAAATGCTATTAATGGAATGAAAGTTGTATTGGAAAGAGTCTAGAACAGAAAGGTACTTTCATTGCACCTATTTCTTTTGAATGAACTTTTATTATATACCATTTTATTAGGTTAAAATAATGGAAAATGATTGCAATTTGAGGCGTATTTTGATATATTCAATATATAAAATATATTATCGAACTTGGTACTTGTTTGTGTATTCAGAAGGAGGTTATTTTTTAAAATAAAGTAAACGCTTACTTTGTATCAAGAAAAAGAAATGAGGATTTTAATGAACAAAAGACTTTTTGATAAACGTTGTCATTATAGCATTCGTAAATTTGCAATAGGTGCGGCATCTGTAATGATTGGGGCTAGTATATTTGGTATTTCAGCTGTACATGCTGAGGAAGTGGCTTCATCCAATACTCAAACAGAAGAAACAACTGTTCATCAACCTCAGCCTTTAAATAAGCTTCCCGATGATGTGGTAGCTGCTATCGCAAAGGCTGATGAGAATGGTGGGCGTGAGTTTGTAAAACCCAAAGCTGAGTCGACAGAAGATAAAGTGACTAAGGATACAGAAACTACTAGACCTGCTAATGAGGGTAGTCATGAATTTCCTAGTCCTAAAGTGGAAACTCCAAATAAAGTAGAAGAAGGAAACAAGGCTGAGTACAAACAGAAATCTGAAGAGGCAAATCAAAAGCCTGTTGAATCTGCAGTAACAGCTGGAACAGAAGTAAAAGAGGATTCTAAAAAAACTTCTGAAAAGGACCAAGTGAAAGCAGACACAGAGATCAAACCTTCTTCTGAAAAATTGCAAGCACTGTCTGGAGAGTCAAACAAAGCCGAAGTTGAAAAGGAAAAACAGCTATTATCGGAGCGAAAACAAGATTTTAATAAAGATTGGTATTTTAAACTAAATTCCCAAGGCGATTTTTCAAAAAAAGATGTGGATGTTCATGATTGGTCTAAATTGAATCTTCCACACGATTGGAGTATTTATTTTGATTTCGACCACAAGTCTCCTGCTCGTAACGAAGGTGGACAGTTAAATGGTGGAATAGCTTGGTATCGTAAGACTTTTACATTAGATGAAAAAGACAAGAACAAGGATGTTCGTATCAATTTTGATGGTGTTTACATGGATTCTAAGGTTTATGTAAATGGTAAATTTGTAGGCCATTATCCAAGTGGTTACAATCATTTTTCATATGATATTACAGAATTTTTAAACAAGGATGGTAGTGAAAATTCCATTACTGTTCAAGTGACCAATAAGCAACCAAGTAGTCGTTGGTATTCAGGAAGTGGGATTTATCGTGATGTAACTCTTAGTTATCGTGATAAAGTCCATGTTGCCGAAAATGGTAATCATATCACTACTCCAAAACTTGCTGAGCAAAAAGAAGGAAATGTTGAAACACAGGTTCAAAGTAAGATTAAAAATACGGATAAGAAGGCTGCTAAAGTCTTTGTGGAACAACAGATTTTCACTAAGGAAGGCAAGGTTGTATCAGAATTAGTTCGCTCTGAAACGAAGAATTTAGCAGAAAATGAAGTTGCAGATTTCAGACAAACAATCCTAGTTAATAAACCAACTCTTTGGACGACAAAAAGTTATCATCCTCAACTGTATGTGCTGAAAACAAAGGTTTATAAAGAAGGTCAACTAGTTGATGTAACAGAAGATACATTTGGTTACCGTTATTTCAATTGGACTGCTAAGGATGGTTTCTCTCTGAATGGTGAACGCATGAAATTCCACGGAGTAAGTATTCACCATGACAATGGAGCCTTGGGTGCAGAAGAGAATTATAAGGCTACCTATCGTAAATTAAAACTCTTGAAAGATATGGGGGTTAACTCTATTCGAACAACCCACAATCCAGCTAGCCCTCAGCTGCTTGATGCTGCGGCTAGTTTAGGTCTTTTGGTGCAAGAGGAAGCTTTTGATACTTGGTATGGTGGCAAGAAGACTTACGACTATGGACGGTTCTTTGATCAAGATGCAACTCATCCTGAAGCTAAGAAGGGTGAGAAGTGGTCTGATTTTGATCTTAGAACAATGGTAGAACGTGATAAGAACAATCCGTCTATCGTAATGTGGTCTCTTGGAAATGAGGTAGAGGAGGCAAATGGTAGTCCTCGTTCTATCGAAACTGCTAAACGTCTGAAGGCTATTATCAAGACGATTGATACTGAACGTTATGTCACCATGGGTGAAAATAAATTTAGTCGTGCAGCGACAGGTGATTTCTTAAAAGTTGCTGAAATCATGGATGCTGTGGGTATGAACTATGGAGAGCGCAATTATGATGCTGTTCGTAGAGCTCATCCAGACTGGCTCATCTATGGTTCTGAAACTTCTTCAGCTACTAGAACGCGTGATTCTTATTACAATCCTGCTCAAATCCTTGGACATGATAACCGTCCGAATCGTCACTATGAACAATCTGACTATGGTAATGACCGTGTTGGATGGGGAAGAACAGCTACTGAATCATGGACTTTTGACCGTGATCATGCTGGATATGCTGGACAATTTATCTGGACAGGAATTGACTATATCGGTGAACCAACTCCATGGCATAACCAAGATAATACACCTGTAAAAAGTTCTTACTTTGGTATCATCGATACGGCTGGTTTACCGAAGAATGATTTTTACCTTTACCGTAGTGAATGGTATAGTGCTAAAGAAAAGCCAACTGTTCGCATTTTACCACATTGGAACTGGACTGAAGAGACACTTAAGGATCGCAAGATGCTGGTCGATGGAAAGGTTCCAGTTCGTACCTTCTCAAATGCTGCAAGTGTCGAATTGTTCTTGAATGGTGAGTCGCTTGGTAAAAAGGAATTTACTAAGAAAAGGACAGAAGATGGACGTCCATATCATGAGGGAGCTAAACCAAGTGAATTGTATCTTGAGTGGCTTGTAAAATACCAACCAGGTACACTGACTGCGATTGCTCGAGATGAAAAAGGCAACGAAATTGCGCGTGATAGTGTGACAACTGCAGGGGAGCCATCAAGGGTTCGTCTGACTAAAGAAGAGCATGTTATCACAGCAGATGGTAAAGATTTATCTTATATCCATTACGAAATTGTTGATGGCGAAGGGAATGTGGTTCCGACAGCAAATAATCTTGTTCATTTCAATCTTCATGGTCAGGGACAGATTGTTGGTGTGGATAATGGAGAGCAAGCTAGCCGTGAGCGTTACAAAGCTCAAGCAGATGGAACATGGCAAAGACGTGCTTTCAATGGTAAAGGAGTTGTCATTGTAAAATCAACAGAAAAAGAAGGTAAATTTACTCTTTATGCAGATTCTGCTGGTTTAACTTCTGATAGCGCAACGGTCGCAACTGTATCTGGTAAGAAAGAAAACCGTCATTTTGTAGCCTTTGCTCCTGTAAAAGCAACAACTGATGTGACTACAAATCCTGAATTGCCTCAAACAGTAACAGCTATTTATAGCGACGGTAGTGTTGAGGAAAAGACTGTAACATGGGACGTGCCAGCTGACTTGCTTACAAGTGCAGGTGAGAAAAAAGTATCTGGACGTGTAGAAGGTTTGGAAACCAAAGCTGAGGCACTTGTAAAAGTGATTGCCTTAGATAGATGGTTACCAAAAGTTGTTACAGTCCCAGTTGGTACAACTGCAGCTGATTTGGATAAAACGGTCACAGCTGTTCTGACAGATGGTAGTTTGATTGATACAGATGTTGTTTCTTGGACTTTAAAAGATCCTGCTGCTTTGAACAAGGAAGGGGGACGTACGGAGGCTACTGGTAAATTGGTAGATGATGATCGTGAAGTAACTGCAACCTTTATCGCAAGCAGTAAGGAAACAACAAGTAGCATTACAGGACTTACTGTTGGGGATAAAGCTCTTGAGAACTTCGAGTCTGGCAAGACTTATTATCGTGTATCTCTTCCTTACACTGGAACAATTCCAAGTGTTGGAGCTCAGACTACCGGATATCAAGTAACTGTTCAGCAAGCTTCTGCTGATAATGGTTATCGGGCTTCTGTCTTCTTGAGTGACCAAAAGGGTGACTTGGTTCAAACTTACTTAATTCATTTTGTGAAGGAAGCTCCTGCTTTGAAACGTTTGGAAGTGGTTGTAGAAGGAAAAGAAACTGCCACTGAAGATCAAGTATTAACTTATCACGTCATTGGTCGTTATGAGGATGGTTCACAAACAGAATTTTCAGCTTCAGATATTCACTTAGAAGCTAAATCATCTGATGGGGGACATCTTGAGGTGAATGGTCAGAATCTGTTACTCTATACTAAGGGAAGAGTGACTTTGACACCTCGAATCGATAATCAAACAGAGAAAACAGAATCTGTAACTATGGAAGTGGTGATTAAAGAAAATAAAGTCAGCAAGAAGATTGTTAAACTTCATCCTGTATCTGTTTCTACAGACATTAATCAGCAACCGAATCTACCTAAAGAGGTTGGAGTAGAATTTGATAAGGGCTTGCCACGCAAAGTATCTGTAACTTGGGACAAGGTAGATGAAAAAGAGTTGGCGCACTATCATAGCTTTACGCTTAAAGGACATGTGGAAGGCACAGATATTGAAGCTCAAGCGAATGTAACGGTTGAAGGATTGCAAGTTGCAGAGGAAATCAGCCTCACAGTACCTAAGGGTGAGACGGTTCAATTACCAGCCAATGTTCGGGCTTACCATTCTAATGGAACAACTATCTACAAAGATGTTGTTTGGGATCAGGTTCCAGCCAACTTTAGTCAAACTGAAGGGGTATATGAAATCAATGGTCGTTTAGTAGGTAGCACTCTGACAACTAAAGCTCATGTTCGAGTGTCTAGTCAAGTGGTTGCTGGAAATAATATCTCTAAACAATGGACAGGTTCACAATTGCCAGCTGCCATTGTATCCAATACAGGTGGAGATGACACAGCCAATACCTTGAACGACTTGACTGTATCAAGAACGCCATCAGATGCTAAAAATAGATGGACTACTTGGAGAACAAATACTGATAATGACTGGGCTTCTATCTTATTTGGTAATTCAGGAGACTTGACGAAACGTTTTGTCAACAATTTGTCGGTTGATTTCTATACTGATGGAGCAATTGGTCTTCCAAAAGAATATGTAGTTGAATATTATGTAGGTAAAGAAATTCCAGATTTACCAAGTGATGTCAGTCATGCGCAACGAGATAGCAATCATCCATTTAATAATCCAGACAATTGGAAAGCAGTTGAAAACTTACATGCTCCAAGTCAGCTATCTGCAACTCAAACAAATCACTTCACATTTGACAAGGTAGAAACCTATGCTGTTCGTATTCGTATGAAGAAGGCTGATGGAACATCAGGTGTTGGTCTGACAGAGCTAACTGTGCTTGGAAACAAGGTCTTAAGCTCTACAAGTTCAGAGATTTCTATCAAGGTAGATGGCAAGGATCTTGAACACTTTAATCCATCTAAGACCGATTACTATATTCCTCAATCTAGCAAAGAAATCACTGCAACAGCTAGCAATAATGGTTTGGTAACAGTTGTTCCTGCAACCAGTCCAAAAGGTGCAACACGTCTCATCTTAAAAGCAGAAGATGGTACGGTATTGAAAGAATATAGAATCTTCCGCAATGATGAGAGAGAAACTAGTCAACCTCTTGCTGCAGAAAATAGTGCTAAAATCTTGAATGTTGGAGACAATCTTCAACTTCCTTCAGAAGTCACTGTTTATTACCCAACTTCAACTACTTGGACTACAGATAAACTGGCAGTGAAATGGGATGCTATTCCTGAACATGCAACAGAGCATGAGGGAACATTTGAAATTACCGGTCATGTCATTGGTACAAATCTAACCACTAAAATGCAGGTGACAGTTGTTTCTAAAGGAAATCAAGTCATTTCAGAAAATCCAAGCAACAATGAAACGAATTCTAAAGCCTTTGCTTCGACAACGAACGATACACAAGCAGCTTCACATGATCGAATTTTCTATATCAATGATGGAAAATACAATGAAGATGGACGTTGGACAAACTGGTCTCGTACTCCGAAAAATCAAGAAACTTCTGTCGGACTACTCTTTAAGAAGGACGGTAAAATTGCCTCTCAGTCTATTGGAAAAGTAGCCATTCAGTTCTTTAAAGATAGTGGAACAGATGCCCCAGAGAAAATGGTTCTAGAAAGATATATTGGTCCTGCCTTTACAGAACCAAGTACGATTTCTCGTTATGAAGAAAATGCCGATCATCCATTCAACAAGGCAGAAAATTGGGCACCAATTCCTTACAAAGCTTCTGGAGAATTAGTAGCTGGGAAACCAATCGAGTTTAACTTTGAACCGGTTCAAGCGACAGCTATTCGTGCTCGCATGACTCGTAAGTCTACTACTAACGGGCTAGCAGTAGTCGAATTTACAGCCTACTCTGTAGGCAAGGGAGCAGAAGTCGAAACACCGTCAGCGACTATTTCGATCGATGGAAAAGCATTGGAAAACTTTGATCCAAATGTGACAGAGTACACCCTAACAACAATGGAAACTAAACCAAAAGTCACTGCGACAACTAGTGGACATGGAGTAGTCACGGTAGTGGATCATGGAAATACAAATCTTCCAACACTTGTTCGTCTTGTTTCCAAAGATGGAAATCTGGTGAAAGAATATCGTTTACACTTTAAGTCTACCTTCCAAACAACACCAACAGAAGGCGTTAAGAACTTAGTTGCAGAAATTCCAAGCTTGGAAATTGAAAAGACTCCACTTCCGTTTAAAGAAGTTATTCGTGAAACCCCTGAGCTTGCTCAAGGTCAACGTCGTGTAGTTTCTGAAGGACAATCTGGAGAGAAAGTTGACTATATTCAAGTATCAGGAACTACTAGAACTCTTGTTCATTCTGAACAAAGAAAAGCTCAAGATCGTATTATTGAGGTAGGAGTAAAACCATCTATTTCAAATAGTAAGGGTGAGGAACCTGCGCCAGTAAACGAAGTTCCAGAATTCAAAGGCGGTGTTAACTTTGTAGAAGCAGCAGTAAACGAAGTTCTAGAATTTAAAGGTGGTTCTAACTTTGTAGAAGCAGCAGTTAACGATAGTTCAAAATACACAGGGAAACAATCAACAGTAGGAAATCAGGAAGCACCAGTTCGTGAGAAGGCAGAGCATCCAGTACAGAACCTAGCTAATAACCAGAATACCGAACGAAAGGCTTTATCAGTCAAAGCAAATCAAAATAGCTTGCCAGAAACTGGTGAGAGAGAATCTGATATAGCAATCTTCTTAGCAGGTGTTAGCTTGACTTTGTCAGCAGCACTATTGACTACAAAACGCAAAGAAGATTAGACTTTATTTCTAAACTATTTTTATTTGCATAGATTGATCGAGGATTAAAAATTGAATCGATAAATGAATAGGTATACTATGAAATAAAGCCTCAATTTGAGGAGAAAATAAAGCAATTTTTCCAACAACAAAACGCATCCTATCAGGTTTGAGTGAGTCTGATAGGATGCGTTTTTCTAATTTTATAGTAGATTGAAATAGAAGATGAACAAATCGATTAGTGAATTTATAATATATTGAAATAATAAATGAGTAAATTGATTGAAAAAATCAAATTAATTTCTAGAAATGTTTTGGCAATCATAGTGTACTATTCTAGATTAAATATACTATAAAGGACATTCCAGAATTCCATGCTTTAGACCGGACTGTTGAGTTAGGTATGAAAAAAACACCCAAACGGGTGGCAAAGAGTCATAAAATATCTTTACTTAATCGCATTAAGCAAGTCTTCCGCTTGTTTTTCAAGTGAGTTTAGGACTGTTTCTTCAAGAACCAATTTTCCGTCTGCCCAAGCAGAGTCATTAACACGTGCAGCCGTGAAATCACCAACGACTTGTGTACGGATAAATGGCAAGAGGTCCTTGTAGATAGCAAAGAGTTGATCGTGACCTGCATTGGCTACAGATGATACTGTGATAAACTTGTCTTGAAGGGCAGAAGCGCCACGTGTATCAGACAAGTCAAGAGCACGAGATAGCCAGTCAAGCAAGTTTTTCACTGACCCAGGAATTGAGTGATTATAAACTGGTGAGAAAATCCAGATAGCATCCGCAGCGAGAACCTCTTCACGAGCAGCAGCTACAGCTGGATGAGTTGGAACTTCCAAATCTTGGCTGAAAAGAGGAAGGGCTGAATAATCAAGATAGCTAACTTCTGCTTTACCAGCAAGTGCTTTCTCAGCTTCGAGGGCCATTTGGTGGTTGAAAGAACCTTGACGTAGTGATCCGACGATAAATAATACTTTTTTAGACATAATGTGTCTCCTTTTGCTTAAAATTTCGAGAACCCTCTTGTTGTTATAAAATATATTACAACAAAAGAAAAGGACTTGCAAGAGATTTGCTCAGAGTTTATTTGAAAATTATAAAATTGCTGAAACTCTAGTCAGTTGCCACTGGAAAAGTAAGAACTGTTTTTTGGATTTTAGTTTTCTTTGATTTTATAGGAGTATTCCAATATTCTCTTGTAATATAATGACATAAGTGCTAAAATAAACAAGAAAACTAGCAATAGAAACCACAGAACAGCTATTTTCCGGTATCATTTCATAAATCATTAAAGGAACAATAATGGCATTGAAGAATGCTTCTAAAAGGGGTGGAGATCATGTAAGGCAAAGATTAACAAGTGACGGACAAAAGAAATAATAATACACTTGTTAAGGAGAAAAGATGTTAATAAGAAATTATCGGAAAAATATTGGCCTGATGGCCGGAGTTGAGTTTTTTGCATTTCTAGGGATTACCAGTTTTTGGATTCTCTTTCTCAGTCAAAACGGAATGTCTCTTTGGCAGATTGGATTTCTGGAGAGTATTTTTCATACGACCAGTCTTCTCTGTGAAATTCCATCTGGTATGTTAGCTGACCGCTATTCCTATAAGACCAACCTTTATTTAAGTCGTATAGCAGGGATTGTGTCTTCTATTCTCATGTTGGCTGGGCAGGGAAATTTTTGGATTTATGCACTAGCTATGGCGGTAAGTGCCTTGTCTTATAATTTTGATTCAGGAACAAGCGCAGCAATGGTCTATGACTCGGCTGTAGAGGCTGGACTAAAAGAACGCTATCTATCCATTTCAAGTTTCATGTCAGGAGTAGCAGAAGGAACTCGGTCTTTGGGGACAGTGTTGGCGGGATTTTTTGTCCATGGTCAATTGCACCTGACCTACTATATCATGATTGCCACTTCTATCATAGTTCTTGTCTTGATTTGGATGCTGAAAGAACCTAGTGTCAAGCTAGAAAAAGCTGATAGTGTGACGATGAAACAGATTATTTGGACTGTTAGGGATGAGTTGGAGCGAAATCCCATGCTTTTCAACTGGATGATTTTATCTCAGATTGTCGGAACACTTATGTGCATGTTTTATTTTTACTATCAAAATCAGTTACCGGATTTAAGTAGCTGGCAAATTTCAGCAGTTATGCTACTTGGTAGTCTCCTGAATATCCTTGCAGTCTATCTAGCGAGTAAGATTGGAAAGAAATATGCTGCCTTGAAGATTTTCCCTCTTCTCGTCCTGCTGACTGGAGTCACCTATATGCTGTCCTACTTTAGAACACCTCTAATCTATATTTTGATTTATTTGATTAGTAATGCTCTATATGCTCTTTTTCAGCCGATTTTTGACAATGATTTGCAAGAGCGCCTTCCAAGTGAAGTAAGGGCAACCATGCTGAGTGTCTATTCTATGATGTTTAGCCTAAGTATGATTGTGTTCTTTCCACTGACAGGCTGGTTGATTGACAATTTAGGCTTTGTAGTAGCATTTCTTTATCTAGGCTTCTTTTTAGTCATGATTAGTCTTCTACTGCCTATATTTTTAGGAAAAATGGCTAAAAGAATGGATGATAAAGTGATTCCATAAATCAAAAAAATTACGAAAACTTGAGTGCCAAGCTCAGGTTTTTTAATAGGTTGATTTTGGAGCAGTCTTTACTTTTCTTGTTCGGTTTTAACTAAGAAAAATCGGTTTGCTTTGAAGGAAGAAATAATATAGGTTTGTTCTTGCATTCACTTGTAATAAAGCCAGATAGATGGTAAAATAGACGAGTGAAAAAAAGACAAAATAAAGCAAAAAATAATCTACTGTGGCAGTATGGTCTAGGGATGACGATTTTGCTTGTGGTTATCAGTGCTTCCTTTCTGTATCTGGTTTCTCTTAGCATGAAACCTTATCAAACAGCTAAAAGTGAAGGAGAAAAATTAGCTCAGCAGTATGCAGGATTAGAGCAGGCTGATCAGGTTGACTTATACAATGGCTTGGAATCCTATTATAGCGTTCTTGGTCGTAATAAAAAACAAGAAGCACTTGCTGTCCTGATTGGAAAAGATGACCATAAGATTTACGTTTATCAGCTAAATCAAGGTGTTTCACAAGAAAAAGCAGAAGCGGTTTCTAAGGAAAAAGGAGCTGGCGAGATTGACAAAATTACCTTTGGTCGTTATCAAGACAAGCCAATCTGGGAAGTTAAGTCAGGCTCTGATTTTTATCTAGTAGATTTTGAAACAGGAGCATTGGTCAATAAGGAGGGCTTATGAAACTATCCAACCGTGTTTTAGAAATGGAAGAAAGTGTCACTCTAGCTAGTGATGCGAGAGCAAAAAAATTAAAAGCTCAAGGTAAGGATGTCCTTTTCTTGACCTTGGGACAACCAGATTTTCACACTCCTGAAAATATTCAGGATGCAGCAGTTAAAGCTATTCGAGAAGGACAGGCTTCCTTCTATACAGTAGCTTCAGGTCTACCAGAATTAAAAGCTGCAGTGAATACCTACTTCGAGCGCTACTATGGCTATTCTGTCGCAAGTAATGAGGTTACCTTTGCCACAGGCGCCAAGTTTTCCCTCTATACTTTCTTTATGGCTGTAATCAATCCTTTAGATGAGGTTATTATTCCAACTCCATACTGGGTTAGTTATGGAGACCAGGTCAAGATGGCAGAAGGGCTTCCAGTCTTTGTTCCTGCTAAGGAAGACAACCACTTTAAGGTAACTGTAGAGCAGTTAGAAGCAGTTCGCACTGATAAGACCAAGGTTTTGGTTCTCAATTCACCATCTAATCCGACTGGTATGATCTATACTCGTGAAGAATTACTAGCTATCGGAAATTGGGCTGTTGAACATGACATTCTCATCCTAGCAGATGATATTTATGGTCGTTTGGTCTATAACGGGAATGAGTTCGTACCAATCTCTAGTCTATCAGAAGTCATTCGCAAGCAAACCATTGTCATTAACGGTGTATCAAAAGCTTATGCCATGACAGGTTGGCGGGTAGGTTATGCAGTGGGTGATCCAGAAATCATTGCTGCTATGAGCAAATTGACAGGTCAAACAACTTCTAACCTAACTGCTGTTTCACAATATGCAACCATCGAAGCCCTAACTGGACCGCAAGATTCTGTTGATATCATGCGTCAGGCTTTTGAGGAGCGTCTCAATACCATTTATCCGCTATTATGTGAGGTTCCTGGTTTTGAAGTCGTTAAGCCACAAGGAGCCTTCTATCTCTTCCCAAATGTTAAAAAAGCCATGGAGATGAAAGGTTATACGGATGTTACTGACTTTACAACAGCTATTCTTGAAGAAGTTGGTTTGGCACTCATAACAGGAGCAGGATTTGGAGCACCAGAAAATGTCCGCCTCAGCTATGCGACAGACCTAGACACGCTTAAAGAAGCAGTTAAACGTTTGAAAGCATTTATGGAAAAATAAAAGAAAAAGAAAAGGAAAAATAATGACAAAACGTGTAACGATTATTGATGTAAAAGACTATGTTGGTCAAGAAGTGACGATTGGTGCTTGGGTTGCCAACAAATCAGGAAAAGGGAAAATCGCCTTCTTGCAATTGCGTGACGGAACAGCCTTCTTCCAAGGTGTAGCCTTTAAACCAAACTTTGTCGAAAAATTTGGTGAAGAAGTGGGACTTGAGAAGTTTGATGTTATCAAACGCTTGAGCCAAGAAACGTCTGTCTATGTGACAGGTATTGTCAAAGAAGATGAACGTTCTAAGTTTGGCTATGAGTTGGACATTACAGACATCGAAGTGATTGGTGAATCTCAAGACTACCCAATCACACCAAAAGAACACGGAACAGACTTCTTGATGGACAACCGTCACTTGTGGCTTCGTTCTCGTAAGCAAGTGGCCGTGATGCAAATCCGTAACGCTATCATTTATGCAACTTATGAGTTCTTCGACAAGAACGGCTTCATGAAGTTTGATAGCCCAATTCTTTCAGGAAATGCAGCAGAAGATTCAACAGAACTCTTTGAAACTGACTACTTCGGAACGCCAGCTTACTTGAGCCAATCAGGTCAGCTTTACCTAGAAGCAGGTGCTATGGCTCTTGGTCGTGTATTTGACTTTGGTCCCGTATTCCGTGCTGAAAAATCAAAAACACGCCGTCACTTGACTGAGTTCTGGATGATGGATGCAGAATACTCATACTTGACACACGATGAGTCACTTGACTTGCAAGAAGCTTATGTAAAAGCTCTTCTTCAAGGTGTTCTTGATCGTGCGCCTCAAGCCTTGGAAACATTGGAACGTGATACAGAACTTTTGAAACGCTACATTGCAGAGCCATTCAAACGTATCACTTACGATCAAGCCATTGACCTCTTGCAAGAGCATGAGAATGATGAAGATGCTGACTACGAACATCTTGAGCATGGTGATGACTTTGGTTCACCACACGAAACTTGGATTTCAAACCACTTTGGTGTGCCAACATTTGTCATGAACTATCCAGCAGCCATCAAGGCCTTCTACATGAAACCAGTTCCTGGAAATCCAGAGCGTGTGCTTTGTGCAGACTTGCTTGCCCCAGAAGGCTACGGAGAAATCATCGGTGGTTCTATGCGTGAGGAAGACTACGATGCCCTTGTTGCTAAGATGGATGAACTTGGTATGGACCGTACAGAGTACGAATTCTACCTTGACCTTCGTAAATACGGTACAGTCCCACACGGAGGATTTGGTATCGGTATCGAACGTATGGTAACCTTCGCAGCAGGAACAAAACACATCCGTGAAGCTATTCCATTCCCACGTATGTTGCACCGTATCAAACCGTAAGAATAGGAAAACGCCCATGTGGCGTTTTTTCGAATTCCAGAGTTTTTACTTGCGTAAAAAAATGTTTTCTAGTATAATAGTTTATTGTGAGCGAACCTCACTTACCCCTTGCGAAGTCTTGGGGTCATTAGACCAAAAGGAGGAACATATCAATGGCTAAATACGAAATTCTTTATAT
>CABTAV010000032.1:0-13013 GCA_902482895.1 uncultured Streptococcus sp.
AGTAGCTCAATAAATACTTCCACTAGCAATTCTCAAGCTAGTACAGAAACTTCGTCAAGTATAGCTAGTTCAAGTGAGCAAGAAAGCAAACCTTCTCTTTATAGGGAAACCAAACCCAATCAACCTATACAAACTGGCTGGGTGAAAGAGGGGAACAAGTGGACGTTTTATAGTCAAACTGGGGTCAAATTTACAGATACTCTCTATGATGGTTATTTCTTTGATAATCATGGCTACTTGCTTGAAAACAGCTGGTACCAAATGGGAAATAATTGGTACTATATCAATGGTTCAGGTAAATATTTATCCAACCAATGGAGCCAAATCAATGGCCAGTGGTATGCTTTTGATGGCTACGGTAGAATGTTGGCCAATGTCTGGAAAGGCGATTACTACCTCAAATCCAGCGGTGCTATGGCAGATAAGGAATGGGTCTACGACCAAAGCTACTCTAGTTGGTTTTACCTAAAATCTGGCGGACGCTATGCCCAAAAACAATGGATTGGTTCCTACTATCTTAAATCTGGTGGCTACATGGCCCATAAGGAATGGATTTATGACCCAGACTATCAAGCTTGGTACTATCTTAAGGACGATGGTGTGTATGTCACAGGAACCTATGCAGTTGATGGCAAAAACCAGCTCTTCCAAGGGGATGGAAAATGGGTCCGTGAGTTAACACAAGGTTTTCAAAAAGGACACTACTCTAAAACTATCTTTCTCGATCCAGGACACGGTGGTAAGGATCGCGGGGCTTATTACTATGGCATAGCTGAAAAAGAATTGAACCTACAAGTTTATCGTAAGCTACGTAAACGACTAGAAGGACTCGGCTATACCGTTCTCACCTCTCGAGATAGCGATATAGACGTTGATTTTATTACCGAACGTTCTCGTATGGTCAACAAGACCAATGCTGACTTTTTCATCAGCCTTCATTTCAATGCAAAAGGGAATGATACAACCGTTAATCTGGGTATCCAGACCTATTCTTACAAGGATGAACCTGGTTTCCCCAGCAAGATTAACAAGGATTGGCACAACAATCCTGAACGAATGAGTGAAAGTAATCGTCTCGCAGCTGATATTCATTCTTCACTGCTAGCTGAAACTGGAGCTAGGGATGCTGGGCTCTTGCAAGCAACCTTTGCTGTTCTCCGTGAAACAGCTAAACCAGCTGTTTTGCTAGAGATGGGATATATGGATAATCCAGAAGAAAACAAAAAAATCCGTAGTAGTGAATACCAAGATAAACTGGTTGAAGGGATTGTCAAGGGAATCCAAAAATACTACGCTGGCAATTAAAGCAGTTTAAGCCTCGAACTCACTCGGGGCTTATTTTTCTTATACAAATTGTGTTCTTCTTTCTAGATCTATCTCCTTTTTCAGCTTATTCTCTCCAACTGTGCTATACCTATCTAGGAAAAAAATATTTCAGAATTGCTTGACAATTCTGAAATGTTTTTTTATAATATGTTATACAGTTAGATTTTCTATTTAGGTGATAGAAGGAGAGATAGAAGAACGGAAACCATATTGTAATCTAAATATAATTTAACTCCCTATGATTATCACTTTTTCATTCAAGTAAATATATTTGAATGACATCATTTCACAAAGGAGTATCCTATGAAAAAAATTGTACTAACACTATTAGGAGCTACTGCTCTATCTATTGCCGTTCCAATCAATGCTGCTGAAACCAATACAACAAATAACTTTGAAGGTCCTCGTTATGAGCGTATATATTCTCATCGTTATAGTAAAACAGTAACAAGATACTATAACGATGATGGTTACATCCCACCAACTATCTACTATTCAGAATATAATGATAGTTTCCAGTCAACCTTCAAAGGAACACTTGAAATAGATAGTGTACGAAGATCAAACGGTGGAACTCGTGTCACATACACTGGTACCTTGACTGAATTTTGGAATTAAAAACCCTCAAGATACTTTCTTTTATCCTCTAGTTTATAAGGAGAACACCTATGAAAAAAACTGCTATTTCTATCTTTGCTCTCCTAGTGTTAGGAGTTTGCTGCCTGTTTCTATTCAGCCAGCAAAGCTATAAAAAAACAGTCGTTCAATACTATGCTAACGACCAGAACCTGCCCAATAGGATAACTTATAGTGAATATAGCGATAAACGAGAAGCCAACTACGGTGGCACTCTAAACATCACGTCTATCAAACAAGCTAATGACGGGGTTTATGCAACCTATGAAGGGCAATTGACACCTCTCCAATATTGATAAATTGATAACCAGCCTGTCTTCATCTAGTCATGCTGGTTTTTAAATTCATTCTAAATCCTTACCTATTTTTCCCAACTGTGCTATACTTAATTTATACTCAATGAAAATCAAAGAGCAAACTGGGAAACTAGCCGCAGGCTGCTCAAAGCACTGCTTTGAGGTTACAGATAAAGTTGACGCGGTTTGAAGAGATTTTCGAAGAGTATTAGTACATTCTTTGAGATTGGAGCTAGTATGAAAATCCATAAAACCGTGAATCCTGTTGCCTATGAAAATACCTATTACTTGGAAGGCGAAAAACACCTCATCGTGGTCGATCCCGGTAGCCATTGGGAAGCTATTCGTCAGGCCATCGAGAACATCAACAAACCGATCTGCGCTATTCTCCTTACCCACGCCCATTATGACCATATCATGAGTCTGGACTTGGTTCGCGAAACTTTTGGCAATCCTCCTGTCTATATCGCAGAGAGTGAAGCCAGCTGGCTCTACACTCCTGTCGATAATCTCTCTGGGCTTTCTCGTCACGATGATATGGAAGATGTAATCGCAAAACCTGCAGAACACACCTTTGTCTTTCATGAGGAATATCAGATTGAAGAATTTCGTTTTACTGTCTTGCCGACACCAGGTCACTCTATCGGTGGTGTTTCCCTAGTCTTTCCTGATGCACACCTAGTCTTGACAGGAGATGCTTTGTTCCGTGAAACAATCGGACGGACGGATCTTCCGACTGGTAGCATGGAGCAACTTCTTCACAGTATCCAGACCCAACTCTTCACTCTACCAAACTATGATGTCTATCCAGGGCATGGTCCAGCTACTACTATCGCTCACGAAAAAACTTTCAATCCTTTTTTCTAGTAAAATGATGACAATCAATAGCACAATTTAAGTAAACTATCCAGCAAATCTTTCTATTACAAAAGGCATCCAATAAGGTGTGAAAACCTTGATTGAATGCCTTTTTTCTGATTACTGACCTCTTTGCATTACCAAATAATGACGCGGTCTTCTGGCGAACGCCACATACCGTCTCCTTCTTTGACATCATAGGTTGTAAAGAAATCATCGAAGTTTGGTACTTGTACATTGACACGGAGTTTGGCTGGCGCGTGCACATCAACGCTAGCCAAAAGTTTCATAAATTCTGGACGACCTTTCATGCGCCAGATGCGACCGAAATTGTAGAAGAATTCTTCTGCTGAGAAGTCTGCTTCTCTCTTAGCTGCTTCAAGCGCTGCAGCGATTCCTCCCAAGTCAGCCACGTTTTCTGATACAGTCAATTTACCGTTGATGGTTGCTCCATAAGAATCCTGTCCATCAAACTGGTCAATGACTTTTTGTGTTTTCTCCTTGAAGGCAGCATAGTCGCTCTCTGTCCACCAATCCTTGAGGCTACCATTTTCATCAAAAGAAGCTCCGTTAGTATCAAAGGCGTGAGAAATTTCATGGGCAATAACTGCACCAATACCACCGTAGTTAGCAGAAGATGACTGATGCAAGTCATAGAAAGGTGCTTGTAAAATGGCCGCTGGGAAAACAATCAGATTCTTCTGTGGATTGTAGTAAGCATTGACCATATGAGCAGGCATACCCCATTCTTTGTAGTCTACAGGTTGGTTCCACTTGCTCCAACTGTGCTTGATTTCCACACGCGCAAAGGCTAGAGCATTGTCAAAAAGACTAGCAGTCTCATCCACTACCTTGTCTTTGTAGCGTGCTGGCAATTCTTCTGGGTAACCGATATAAGGCTTGATGACATTGAGTTTGACGATGGCCTTGTCACGAGTTTCAGGAGTCAGCCAGTCATTTTTAGCCAAGCGTTCCTTATAGACATCAATCATAGTTGCCACTTTTTTCTCTACGTCTGCCTTAGCTTCGGGAGAGAATTTTTCATGGGCATACCAGAGACCCAAGGCTTGTTTGAAAGGACCTTGTGCTAGCTGGTAGGCTGCCTTGACCTTGTCTTTGGCCTCTGGAACTCCTGAAAGCGCACGACTATAGGCACCTGACAAGACACGGATTTCTTCTGTTAAATAGCTGGTTGAGAGATTGATAACACTCAAAATCAAGGTTGCCTTGAGGAGAGGCCAAGCTTCTTCACTATAGAATTGCTCTGCTGCTTGCCAGAAACGTTCCTCGTCTACGATAACCTTGTCTGGCACTTGTCCAAGAACGGCTTGGAAGAAGTCATCCAAAGGTAGGGTAGGCGCGAATTTTTTGAAATCTTCATAAGAATATGGATGGTAAAGTTTAGCATATTCTGAACTCTCTTCGTTTGAAAGTACGACTGCTGCGATACGGCGGTCCAACTCCAATCGTTTCTCTAAAAGATCTTCGATTTCTTCATCTGAGAAGTTATAGGCTTTGAGGA
Source organism: uncultured Streptococcus sp. (assembly GCA_902482895.1). Taxonomy (GTDB): domain Bacteria; phylum Bacillota; class Bacilli; order Lactobacillales; family Streptococcaceae; genus Streptococcus. The sequence continues at coordinate 4,639 of CABTAV010000032.1, forward strand.
GATTAGCAGTACTTTCTTTCCAAAGGTTCAATAATTCCTCGCGCTGTGGATGGTCTTCAGCATAGTAGGTCGTATCTGGCAAGATTGTGCTTGGAGCGCTAGCCCACAAAACATTGATTCTGGCATCCATAAAGTCTGGCGATACACCAAAAGGAAGAAAATTAGGTTTGCCAGCAAGTTCAAACTCTGCTAGTTTGGCAGTGAAATCCGTAAAAGTCTCCAATTCTTGGAATTCTTTAAGAAGAGGCAAAACAGGTGTGATACCGTCAGCTTCTCTCTTGTCAAAATCACGAACTAGGCAGTGGTATTTGACAAAGTTTGCCAAGATAGCATCCTCAGGCACCTCTTCTCCTGCCAACCACTTGTCTGTTGTCGCCAGCATCAGGTCTTCAATTTCCTGGTCTAAATCAACAAAACCTCCCGTTTGAGACTTATCGGCTGGGATTTCAGCTGTCTTCTGCCATTCCCCATTAATTGCATCATAAAAATCGTCTTGATAACGTGTCATCTTGTTCTCGCTTTCATTTGTACTTGCTTTTAGCTTAACAAAAATTACCTGGGAATGCAATTAAAAATGAACTGATACTTTCTATTGTTTTTCAGTTATTATTTTAATTTTTTCAAAAATTAACTTGACTTAATTTTTTTTTTAATGTATATTAAGAGACAGGAGGAATACAACTGTATGATACGTATCGAAAACCTCAGTGTCTCCTACAAAGAGACGTTGGCACTTAAGGATATTTCACTAGCGCTCCATGGACCGACAATTACAGGTGTCATTGGCCCAAACGGTGCTGGGAAATCAACATTATTAAAAGGGATGCTGGGAATTATCCCACATCAAGGTCAGGCATTTCTCGATGACAAGGAAGTTAAAAAATCCTTACACCGAATCGCCTATGTCGAACAAAAAATCAATATCGACTACAACTTTCCCATCAAGGTCAAGGAATGTGTCTCTCTAGGACTCTTTCCCTCTATCCCTCTCTTTCGAAGTTTAAACGCTAAACATTGGAAGAAAGTGCAAGAAGCCCTTGAAATCGTCGGGCTAGCTGACTACGCAGAACGTCAAATCAGTCAACTGTCTGGAGGTCAATTCCAGCGGGTCTTGATTGCCAGATGTTTGGTGCAGGAAGCCGACTATATCCTCTTGGATGAACCTTTTGTTGGGATTGATTCTGTCAGTGAGGAAATCATCATGAATACGCTGAGAGATCTGAAAAAAGCTGGGAAGACGGTTCTCATCGTCCACCACGACCTCAGCAAGGTTCCCCACTACTTCGATCAAGTCTTGCTTGTCAATCGAGAAGTGATCGCCTTTGGTCCAACCAAAGAAACCTTTACCGAAGCCAATCTAAAAGAAGCTTACGGTAATCGACTCTTTTTCAATGGAGGTGACCTATGATTGCAGAATTTATCGATGGATTGCAAAAATTCCATTTCTTACAAAATGCCTTGATAACAGCCATTGTCGTCGGGGTCGTAGCTGGAGCTGTAGGATGTTTCATCATCCTACGCGGGATGTCACTCATGGGAGATGCCATTTCACATGCTGTCTTACCAGGTGTAGCCCTCTCCTTCATCTTGGGCCTTGACTTCTTTATCGGAGCCATTGTCTTTGGATTGCTAGCTGCTATCATCATTACCTACATCAAGGGGAACTCGATTATCAAAAGCGATACCGCCATCGGCATTACCTTTTCTTCTTTCTTAGCCCTCGGTATCATCTTGATTAGTGTCGCTAAAAGTTCAACTGACCTTTTCCATATTCTTTTCGGAAATATCCTGGCCGTCCAAGATACGGATATGTTTATTACTATGGGTGTTGGTGCAGTCATTCTCTTGTTAATCTGGATTTTCTTCAAGCAACTCTTGATAACTTCCTTTGATGAACTCTTGGCCAAAGCCATGGGAATGCCTGTCAATTTCTATCACTACCTTCTCATGGTACTCTTGACTCTCGTGTCTGTGACAGCCATGCAAAGTGTCGGAACTATCCTGATTGTAGCCATGCTGATTACCCCAGCTGCAACTGCTTATCTGTATGCTAATAGCCTGAAAAGCATGATTTTCCTTTCCTCAACCTTTGGAGCTACTGCTTCAGTTTTGGGACTCTTTATCGGTTATAGCTTTAACGTTGCGGCAGGTTCTAGTATCGTGCTCACAGCTGCTAGTTTCTTTCTCATTAGCTTCTTTATCGCTCCAAAACAACGATATTTGAAACTGAAAAATAAACATTTGTTAAAATAAGGGGCAAAACCCCAATAAATTGGAGGATCTAATGAAAAAATTAGGTACATTACTCGTTCTTTTTCTTTCTGTCATTGCTCTTGTAGCATGTGCTAGCGGAAAAAAAGATGCAGCTTCTGGTCAAAAACTAAAAGTTGTTGCTACAAACTCAATCATCGCTGATATTACTAAAAATATTGCTGGTGATAAGATTGATCTTCACAGTATCGTTCCTGTTGGTCAAGACCCACACGAATACGAACCACTTCCTGAAGACGTTAAGAAAACATCTCAAGCTGATTTGATTTTCTATAACGGTATCAACCTTGAAACAGGTGGCAATGCTTGGTTTACAAAATTGGTAGAAAATGCCAAGAAAACTGAAAACAAAGACTACTTTGCAGTCAGCGAAGGCGTTGATGTTATCTACCTTGAAGGCCAAAACGAAAAAGGCAAAGAAGACCCACACGCTTGGCTTAACCTTGAGAACGGTATGATTTTTGCTAAAAATATCGCCAAACAATTGAGTGCTAAAGATCCTAGCAACAAGGAATTCTACGAAAAAAATCTCAAAGAATATACTGATAAGCTAGACAAACTTGACAAGGAAGCTAAAGAGAAATTTAACAACATCCCTGCTGAGAAGAAATTGATCGTAACCAGCGAAGGATGCTTCAAATACTTCTCTAAAGCCTACGGTGTCCCAAGTGCCTATATCTGGGAAATCAACACTGAAGAAGAAGGAACACCTGACCAAATCAAGACCTTGGTTGAAAAACTTCGCCAAACAAAAGTTCCTTCACTCTTTGTAGAATCAAGTGTGGATGACCGTCCAATGAAGACTGTTTCACAAGACACAAACATCCCAATCTACGCACAAATCTTTACTGACTCTATCGCAGAACAAGGTAAAGAAGGCGATAGCTACTACAACATGATGAAATACAACCTTGACAAGATTGCTGAAGGATTGGCAAAATAAGCCTCTGAAAAACGTCATTCTCTCATGAGCTGGCGTTTTTTTCTATGCCCACATTTCCGGTCAAATCATTGGAAAATTCTAACCGTTTCAGCTAAAATGGAAGAAAAAAGATTGGAGTATCTTATGGTAACTTTTCTCGGAAATCCTGTGAGCTTTACAGGTAAACAACTACAAGTCGGCGACAAGGCACTTGATTTTTCACTCACTACAACAGACCTTTCTAAAAAATCTCTGGCTGATTTTGATGGCAAGAAAAAAGTCTTGAGTGTCGTGCCTTCTATCGATACAGGTATCTGCTCAACTCAAACGCGTCGCTTTAATGAAGAACTGGCTGGACTGGACAACACGGTCGTATTGACTGTTTCTATGGACCTACCATTTGCCCAAAAACGTTGGTGCGGTGCTGAAGGTATTGAAAATGCCATCATGCTCTCAGACTATTTCGACCATTCCTTTGGACGTGATTATGCCCTCTTAATCAATGAGTGGCACCTATTGGCACGCGCAGTCTTTGTCCTCGATACTGACAATACTATTCGCTACGTTGAATACGTGGACAATATCAACTCTGAACCCAACTTTGAAGCCGCAATTGCAGCAGCTAAAGAACTAAATTAGAAGCCATTGTGGCAGATAGCTAGAGAAATCTAGCTTTTTTTGATATACTAGATAAAGATATTAGACAAGAGGAAGCGAATGACCCCGAATAAAGAAGATTATCTAAAATGTATTTATGAAATCGGCATAGACCTGCATAAAATTACCAACAAGGAAATTGCGGCCCGCATGCAAGTCTCTCCCCCTGCCGTAACTGAAATGATTAAACGGATGAAGAGTGAAAATCTCATCCTCAAGGACAAGGAATGTGGCTATCTACTGACTGACCTCGGCCTCAAATTGGTCTCTGAGCTCTATCGTAAGCATCGCTTGATTGAAGTTTTTCTAGTCCATCATTTAGACTATACAAGTGACCAGATTCACGAGGAAGCTGAGGTCTTGGAACATACTGTCTCTGACCTGTTCGTGGAAAGACTGGATAAATTGCTAGGATTTCCCAAGACCTGTCCTCATGGAGGAACTATTCCTGTCAAGGGAGAACTCTTGGTTGAAATCAATAACCTCCCACTAGCTGACATCAAGGAAGCTGGCGCCTACCGCCTGACTCGGGTGCACGATAGTTTTGACATTCTCCATTATCTGGATAAGCACTCACTTCACATCGGTGATCCTCTCCAAGTCAAGCAGTTTGATGGCTTCAGCAATACTTTCACTATCCTCAGTAACGAAGAGGATTTACAAGTAGGTATGGACATTGCCAAACAACTCTACGTCGAGAAAATCGACTAATTTCTCAAGTACCCAACCAACCCTGAAAGTTTTATTTTCAGGGTTTTATTTCTATCATTTGATTTTGCTTTCATTTAATTGTAGAATATTTGTAAAAAAAAAGAAAGATAGTTTAAACTATGAAAAAATCACTAAAAATTTTTGCTACATCTAAATGGTTTGACCTCTTCGGGGTTGCTTTAGTCGTTGGGATTGCGATTGCATCTGGTTACCTCAACTCCCGCCTCGATAAATTCGTAGACTGGGGACCATGGACAGCTCTTGTACCTTTTGGATTGATTTCCGTAACCAACGTTGGGATTTCCATGTTGTCCACTCGTTTCACGGGAAAATTAAGCAAATGGGGAAATTACTTTGGTATTGTTAATACCATTTTGTCCGGTGCTATTGATTATATCCTTGGAAATAAGGCGGCTATTATCACCTATCCCGTCACCTTCCTCATTTATACCTTTGCTATTAAGAAATGGGAAGCTTCGCAAGAAGGCAGACCCAACCAAATGAGCCAAAAACAGCTAAAATTGGCGGCCATCATCATTTCCATCATCTCCTTTCTCTTTGCCTTTGTGACCAACTATATCGGCTATGGGGGCAAGATGAATCTCCTTGCATATGTAACAACTATTGCCTTTGCACTGTCCCTCTTGCCAATGCTTTTAACGCATTGAAACTAACAACTCAGTGGAGCTTTTGGTTGATTTACAATTTCGTTCAGCTGACAAAGGCTGGCATTCAAGGAAATTTTGCCAATATCGGAAAATACATCTTTTATATCCTCAATGCAATCGGAGCTTTATTTGTCTGGAATGATGAAGAGGTGGAACAATAAGAGGGAAATCAAATAAAGAAATCTAACAGAATCTCCTTACTAAAATTTTTTATCATTTTAGTTGTAACTTCCATTCTTTTGGAGTAGAATGAAGATAGATAAAAGAGGGAGGTCTTGTCATGAAAAAACTCTTTAGAATCCATTTTACAGCAATTGCAGTCATCGATTTGCTACTATTCGCATTTTTTAACAAAAGACCCGAGACATCTTTGGAGTGGCTCTTGCTATCTGGTTTTATTTTCCTCCTTGCTCAAGGACTCCTGCTATTTCGCTTGGTTGTCCAACTCAAACATCAATTCGCTGAGATTTATCCTAAAATCAATAAAAAGATTCGCTTCTACTATTTAGGGATTCTCTCCATTGATTTTCTATTTTTTGTCCTTTTAACCTTCGTTAGTTCTCAGCGTTTTCTCTCTCTTATGCCAATCATCACTGCTTGCCATTCTACTTTATATTATATGACGGCCGACTACCTAAGAGACAACTATCCAGACTTTTACGACAAACATATCTCTTTATGGGAGTGTCTCTAAGGAAAAGGAGGTTTTAGCATGAAAAACATCATCTACATCAAAACCATTCAACTCCTTATCATCGATGGAATTATGCTGGCATTTTTGACATTTAAAGAGGGACTTACTTGGGATTGGATTTTAATTTATAGCGGTTGGCTCATTTTCTTTCATCCTGTGCTATTGACCGATCTTTCTAACCAACTTTGTGACCATTTTAGTCAACTTTATTCCCAGATTAGACTGAGATTCTGGCGCTTTGCCTTACAAATCCTCCTATGGGATAGCCTGATGATTCTCTCCTTGATATGTTTGAGTGGTGTGCCACTTTTCCTTCAGGGAACTCTCCTCATCCTAGGACACATCATCCCTTCCTATCGCACTTGCCAAAGCCTGAAACAAGATTTCCCCAAGGCCTATCAAGAACCGATTTCTTTTTGGAGCATTTTATGATAGATGAGAAAAACCAAGCCGGCTGGGCTTGGTCTTTCTTATCTATTTTTAGTATCAAGGATAATGGTGACTGGTCCGTCATTGACCAGCTCAACCTGCATATCCGCTCCAAAGATACCTGTCTGAACAGGCACTTCTTGCGCTAGTTTTTGGTTGAAAACATCATAGAAGTCTGATGCCATATCCGGCTTGGCTGCACCTGTAAAGGCTGGACGATTGCCTTTCTTAGTATCCGCAAAGAGGGTAAACTGAGAAATAGAGAGGATTTCTCCTTCAATATCTTTGACAGACAGGTTCATCTTGCCTTCTGCATCTGAAAAAATCCGCATGTTGACCAGTTTTCTCACAGCATAGTCCAAATCTTCCTCTTGGTCCTCTGGTCCAACACCAACCAGCAATAAGAGCCCCTGATTGATTTTCCCCTGAACCTGACCTTCGATACTCACTTGGGCTTTTGTAACCCGTTGGATAATGATTTTCATAATAGCCTTTCTAGTAAGAGCTAGGACAATTAGCCATTGGTCCGTTTAACAGAGTAAACTTCTGGCACACTCTTAATCTTGTCCACAACCGTAGTCAGCGTCGAGAGGTTAGCAATACCGAAGGACACATGGATATTAGCAAACTTCATATCCTTGGTTGGTTGGGCGTTTACTGTTGAGATATTCTTGGTTGTGTTTGAAAGAACTTGAAGAACATCGTTTAAGAGACCTGTACGGTTGAGGCCATAAATATCGATATGGGCCATATACTCCTTATTTGAGCTAGAGTACTGATCTTCCCACTCTACATCAAGGAGACGTTGCTCGTAGTTTTCTTGGGCACGCAGGTTCATACAGTCCACACGGTGAATAGCCACACCACGACCCTTGGTAATGTAGCCAACAATATCGTCACCAGGCACTGGATTACAACACTTGGCAATCCGCACTAGGAGACCTGAAGCACCTTCAATGACCACCCCACCCTCATGCTTGACCTTGAGGGTTTCTTTGTTTTCAACCTTGATCTCGCCACCTTTGACAAGTTCTTCTGCTTCAGCCTTGGCCTTGGCACGTTCTTCCTCACGGCGTTCCTTTTCAGTCAGACGGTTAAAGACGGTAATAGCACCGATTTCTCCAAATCCAATAGCCGCAAAGAGGGATTCTTCTGTCTTGTAGCTGGTCTTTTGCAGAACTTGGTCCATATGACGCTTGTCCATGAATTTATTGGCCACATAGCCATTTTCTTGGAACTGAGCCATCAGCATCTCACGGCCCTTGTTGACAGATAATTCCTTGTCTTGGTTTTTAAAGAACTGACGAATCTTGTTGCGCGCCTTGCTGGTCTTAACCATATTGAGCCAGTCACGGCTCGGCCCAAAGGAGTTAGGGTTGGTGACAATTTCAACCTGATCCCCTGTCTTGAGCTTAGTTGTCAGCGGAACCATGCGACCATTGACCTTGGCACCAGTCGCTTTTTCACCAACTTTGGTATGGATTTCATAGGCAAAGTCAATCGGTCCTGAATCTTTTGGAAGGGAACGGACAGCTCCATCTGGAGTAAAGACGTAAATCTCTTCAGCCAGATAGTTTTCCTTAACTGAATCAACAAATTCCTTAGCATCATCAGCCTGGTCTTGGAGCTCCATCATCTCCTTGATCCAGTTCATACCAATGGCCGATTCCTTGCTGTTAACCTGCCCCTTGATGCCTTTCTTATAAGCCCAGTGAGCCGCAACCCCGTACTCAGCCACCTCGTGCATTTCCTTGGTCCGAATCTGGAATTCAATCGGCCCTTTTGGTCCATAAACAGTCGTATGGATGGACTGATAACCATTGGCCTTGCGGTTAGCGATATAGTCTTTGAAACGACCTGGCATTGGTTTCCAAAGTTCATGTACATAACCAAGCATGGCATAAACATCACTTTGGGTATCTAAAATACAACGAATAGCAATCAGATCATAGATTTCCTCAAACCGTTTTCTCTTATCCTGCATTTTGCGGAAAATCGAGTAAATATGCTTGGGACGACCGTA
>CABTAV010000033.1:0-12918 GCA_902482895.1 uncultured Streptococcus sp.
GGTCTAACCTTTGATGTGGGAGTTTTCCTCAATATCAGCCCCGACCATATCGGCCCGATTGAACACCCTAGCTTTGAAGACTACTTCTACCACAAACGTCTCTTGATGGAAAATAGCCGAGCAGTCATCATTAACAGTGACATGGACCACTTCTCAGTCTTGAAAGAACAAGTAGAAGATCAAGACCATGATTTCTACGGTAGTCAGTCGAGCAACCAAATCGAGAATTCCAAAGCCTTTAGCTTTTCAGCTACGGGTAAACTCGCTGGAGATTATGATATTCAACTCATTGGCCACTTCAACCAAGAAAATGCCATTGCTGCTGGACTTGCTTGCCTTCGTCTCGGAGCTAGTCTTGAGGACATCAAAAAAGGAATCGCTGCAACCCGCGTTCCTGGTCGTATGGAAGTCCTCACTCAGAAAAACGGAGCCAAGGTTTTCATCGACTACGCCCACAATGGTGACAGTCTCAAAAAACTCATCAATGTGGTTGAGACTCATCAAACAGGAAAGATTGCTCTGGTTCTCGGTTCGACAGGAAATAAGGGAGAAAGTCGTCGTAAGGACTTTGGCCTCCTCCTCAATCAACACCCTGAGATTCAAGTCTTTTTGACTGCTGATGACCCTAACTATGAAGACCCAATGGCCATTGCAGATGAAATTAGTAGCTACATCAATCATCCTGTTGAAAAAATTGCGGATCGCCAAGAAGCTATCAGGGAAGCGATGGCTATCACAAATCACGAATTAGACGCTGTCATTATTGCTGGTAAGGGAGCAGATTGCTACCAAATCGTTCAAGGAAAAAAAGAAACCTATCCTGGAGATGCCGCCGTAGCAGAAAATTATTTGTAAGGATCGTAAAAAAATCAAGGGAAATGAAACCCTTGATTTTTTCTATTTTTATTTAAAAGCGTTTTTCAAACCTTCAACGGCACCTTCTACAGCACCTTTAGCATCTTCAACTACTTCTTTTGCCTTAGCAACTGTCTTTTCTACAGCGCCTTCTGCTTCAGTCTTGCTATCCCCAGTAACTTTACCAAATCCTTCTTTGATAGCGCCTGTTGCTTGTTCCAATTTGTTTTCAAGTGACATATGATTGTCTCCTTTGGTTTTATTCCGATATGTGTTACCGGTTACATATAGTTTATACTGAATCCTAAGGAAAGTCAAACAATGTGCTCAGAAACAAAATTTCACGCTAAGTAGAAAGTTAATCTCTCCTTGTCAAAATCGACGGTCAACTCATACTTCCCCTCTTCATTTTGGACAATATAGTCTAGAACGACTAAACTGTCCACAAAGATATCAGGACGTTTCTGCATGAGCTGATCTTTTTTGAGAAATTTTAGCAAAAAAGTTGTCATGTATTTGAGAGCATACTCAGGATTAACATCTCCCAAAATATCGTAAAGTTCCTGCTGTTTTTTTGTCAAAGGATACTGATGTTTGATCTTGTAGAAATAATTAGACAGTGTCATTTTAGTGCGCGCAAAATCTGTTTTTTCAACTAAAATAGCTGCATTGGTTTGATTGCGCAATTCTGTCTCAAAACTCTTCTCCAACAAAGCTTGATAGGTCGGACTAGCTTCGCTGACAAAAATCTCTTGATCCAGTTCAAGACTATCAAGTGATTCAAGCATAGGAAAATTGAGGTAATAGCGCTTATTTTCCCGTAGAATCAAGCCAGCCTTTATATATTCTTCCATGAGTTTATCAACTGCTACATCTGGAAATTGAGCCTTGATTTCCCGTAGAATCACATCATCATGCTGGTTCAGATAGCGGATCAATTCTCTAAAAAATGGCTGTCTCGTCAAACGAGATGGATTAAAAATCTGAATCATGAAGATTCCTTTCTTTACATTCTAACAGAGGAGATGTTGCCAACTGACTGGGATTGGTCCCAGCTTGGTTCAGAGGAACAGGCAGACCTAGTTCTTTATAATACTCCCTCCAAAAATCACTAATCTCCTGCTCACCATCTCCAAATTTCATGGGAATAGTTTCAAAAATCGGTAGGATTTCTACTATATACTGGGAACAATAAAAACCATCTCCATCTGGATAGAAAGATGCATTGTAGGGAGCTCCAAGATGTTTGCAAGCTCTTTCCTTCACCGACTGGATATCCATTTCTGAGTAAACATAGAGGTCGTACAAGTGATTGGACTCAAAGAAGTCTGCTGGTTCCTGACAGATAACACCCACCTTTCCACTAGCATGGTAAATCATCCCATCCAAATAGATGGCGACATGGCTATAGTTGCCTGTTGAAGTCTGGATGGCCTGTCCCATATCTGACTCATCTCTCACAAAAATCAAATCGCCATTTTCTAACATGCTTCACTCCTAGAAAAAAAGGAGCCGAAACTCCTTTCGATATAAGACAAACTAGCCTTTCCTAATTTGAATTGACACTCAAAATCTTAAGCATTGAAGCTTTCAGTCAATTGAGGTACCACTTGTTTCTTACGTGAAACGGCACCAGCAAGGAAGGCGTGGTTGTTTTCAAGTTTGAAGTTGAAAGCCGCTTCAACCTTATCCATGTTAGCACCGAGTGCTAGAATTTCTGAGTTTGAGTTGACGATATCTGTAATCATCAAGACAAAGTCAGAGTAGCCGTTTGAAGCGTTAGCTGCATTCATAGCTGCTTCGATTTCTGCTTGACGTTCCAAAACTTCAGCGATGTCAACTGTGTTTACTTGAGCAACACGAACATTATTTCCGTTCAATTCGAAAGTCTTAGCATCGATGTCAATCAATTCTTCAGCAGATTTGCTAGCCAAGTTTGTTCCAGCCTTAAGCATAGCAAGACCATACTCTTCCAAGTTAACACCAGCCAATTCAGCCAATTCTGGAGCAATGACTTTATCTGTTGGGTGTGTTGTTGGTGATTTCAAAAGAAGAGTATCTGAAATCAAACCTGAAAGCATCAAACCAGCAATCTCTTTAGGAACTGCTACACCATGTTCTTTGAACATACGGTAAACGATTGAAGAAGCTGATCCAACTGGCTCCAAACGCATGTAAAGCGGGCTTGCAGTTTCAAAGTTAGCCACACGGTGGTGGTCCACAACACCGTAAACTTCTACTTCAGCGATATCTGATACAGATTGTTGGAATTCATTGTGGTCAGTCAAGATAACTTGCTCTGCGCCCTCTGCTTTGGCAGAAGTGATAACACGTGGTGCTTCCACACCAAAATAGTTCAAGACAAAGGCTGTTTCTTCATTTGGAGTTCCAAGGGCAACAGCTTCCGTATCCAAACCGTATGCTTCTTTTGCAAGGTAGGCAAAGGCTACAGATGACCCGATGGCATCTGAGTCTGGATTTTGGTGACCAAATACTAGAATCTTAGACATGATAATACCTCATTTTGTTTATTCTCTTTATTGTAGCATTTTTTTCGCTTTTTGACAAAAGTAAGAGGAGTCAAAGGGCTCCTCACGATTCTTCAAAATAACTGATACTCTTCGAAAATCAAATTCAAACCACGTCAGCTTCGCCTTGCCGTACTCAAGTACTGTCTACGGCTAGCTTCCTAGTTTGCTCCTTGATTTTCATTGAGTATGAGTAAATTTCTATCTTGATTTTCAGATAAAAATCTTTCCTTCTGTGGCCTCTTCTTAAGCTTGAGAAGGGCTTCAGCCGACATGGCTTCTTCCTTACTGGCAAAACCTTGAGCATAGATGAGTTTGACCGGCAAACGTGCTCGTGTATATTTGGCTCCCTTCCCACTATTGTGGACAGCGAGGCGTCTTCTCACATCAGTCGTATACCCTGTATAATAGGAACCATCACGACACTCCAGCACATACATATAAGCCTTATGATCCATAATAAATCTCTTCGAGTTCAGGTGTATATGAACCATCATCATTGTGGACAATCAAAGGAGGCAAGACCTTAAAGCCACTTGTTGAGCCATCCTTGATAGCCTCAATCAAAAGCATATTGGCTTCCTTTTCCTTTTTTGGATAAACAAATTGCAGGCGCTTAGGAGCTAGATTATGCCGTTGTAAGCTATCCAAGATATCTAAAAGTCGATCAGGTCGATGAACCATGGCCAAACGCCCATTAGACTTGAGAATACTTTGGGCACTACGACAGATTTCTTCCAAATTAGTCGTGATTTCATGGCGCGCCAAGAGGTAATGTTCGCTCTCGTTCAAATTGGAATTAGGATCCACCTTGAAATAAGGCGGATTACACAAAATCATATCCACCTTACTTCCCTGAATGTGGGCAGGCATATTTTTCAAATCATCGCAGATGACCTGCATTTGCTCCTCTAATCCATTCAAACGGACAGAGCGTTCAGCCATATCCGCCAAACGCTCCTGAATCTCAACAGCAAAAATCTGTGCCTGAGTCCGAGTGCTAGCAAATAGCCCCACTGCTCCATTTCCAGCGCAAAAATCCACTATCAAGCCCTTTTTAGGGAAACGTGGAAAGCGTGACAAGAGAACACTATCCACCGAATAGCTAAAAACCTCTCTATTTTGAATGATTTTGATGTCTGTCGAAAAGAGCTGGTTAATTCGCTCTCCTGATTTTAATAATTGTTCTTCTTCCATGGTCCTATTATAGCAAATTTATATTAACATTACAAAGAATATAGATTTCTAACTAATTCTTCTGCTTCTTCAAATGTTGAAGGGCTTCCTTGGTCCAAATTGGCATCATTCTTTTGAGAGGCGCAAAGCCGTAGTTAAAGCGGTCGCTTGAAAAGCGTCTTCGTCTAGGAAACTGGTGCTTTTCTTCCTCCAAAGTACGGATAGAAAGACTGGCTTTCCCTGTAAATTCATCTAAATCCACTACCTGAACTTGAACCTCTTCATCGACTTTCAGGGCTTCATGAATATTTTCAATAAATCCTGTTCGAATCTCTGAAATGTGAATCAGCCCCGTATCACCCGTCTCTAACTCAACAAAGGCACCGTAGGGTTGAATCCCTGTAATACGCCCCTTTAGCTTATCACCGATTTTCATCTTAGTCCTCGATTTCAATTGTTTCAATCACAACATCTTCAACTGGCTTGTCCATGGCCCCTGTCTCAACAGCAGCAATGGCATCCAAGACAGCGTAAGAAGCTTCATCAGCTAGCTGACCAAAAACAGTATGACGGCGGTCTAAATGAGGAGTTCCACCTTGGTTGGCATAGATTTCTGCGATTGGTTCTGGCCAACCACCACGAGCAATTTCTTTCTTAGAATAAGGCAAATGTTGATTTTGCACGATAAAGAACTGGCTACCGTTGGTATTTGGACCAGCATTGGCCATAGAAAGGGCACCACGGACATTGTAAAGTTCTTCTGAGAATTCATCCTCAAATGATTCACCATAGATTGACTCGCCACCCATACCAGTTCCAGTTGGGTCTCCACCTTGAATCATAAAGTCCTTGATAATACGATGGAAAATGACACCATCATAGTAGCCATCTTTTGAAAGAGCTACAAAGTTAGCTACTGTTTTAGGAGCATGTTCAGGGAAAAGCTTAATACGCAAGTCTCCGTGATTGGTCTTAATAGTCGCGATAGGACCTTCTACTGTTTCAATGTCTACTTGTGGGAAATGCAATTCTTTTTCTACCATACCAAATCCTTCTAAGGCATCAAAAATGCCATCTTCTTCCAATCTTTTTGTAATATAATCTGCTTTTTCTTTGATGTTATCATGAGAAATTCCCATTGCAACGCTGATTCCAGCATAATCAAAGAGTTCCAAGTCGTTGAGTCCATCTCCAAAAACCATGACGTTCTCTGGTTTCAAGCCAAGGTGTTCTACAACCATTTCCACACCCGCCGCTTTGGAGCCTGAAATCGGCACAATATCAGACGAATGTTGATGCCAACGAACCATGCGAAGCTTGTCTGAGAGACTCTCAGGCAAGTGCAAGTCATCTCCTTTATCTTCAAAAGTCCACATCTGATAGATGTCTTCTTTCTCATGAAAATCTGGATCCACATCTAAATCAGGATAAATTGGATTAATAGCTTCACTAATCATATCGGTGCGAGTCGACAACTTGGCATCATGACTCCCAACCAAGCCATACTCAATTCCTTCTTTCTTGGCCCAAGAGATATATTCCTCAACATCTGACTTCTCGATCTGATGTTGATAAATGATTTGACCTTTTTTATCTTCGATATAAGCTCCATTTAAGGTCACAAAAAAGTCAGGCTTGAGATCACGAATCTCTGGCACGACACCAAAAATCCCTCGTCCAGAAGCAATACCCGTCAAAATTCCTTTCTCACGTAATTGCTTAAAAATAGTTGGGATTGAAGCTGGAATAAAACCTGTCTTTGAATTCCGCAATGTATCATCAATATCAAAAAAGACAATCTTGATCTTCTTTGCCTTGTATCTTAATTTCGCATCCATCTCACTACCTCTTTCAATCTAACTCTTTCCATTATACCATAAAGTAGAGAAATCCCACATCCCCAATAAAATCCTTGTCTCTTATCCGAATTCCTTTACTAGATACAAAACCAAATCATCATTATTTTGGCTAGTTGCATTCATTTCCAAGGGTTGATTGCGATACCAGACACCTGTCCCATCTGGAATGTAGCCCCGTCTGATATACAATCTCTGGGCAGGGCCATAGCCTAAGTGCAAACCTACACCAAGAGTGACCTTACTCGAAACAAACTTGACTCGTTTTTCTGCTTCTTCTAGCAGTTGATTCCCAATCCCTTGATTTCGAAAAGGCTCAAACACATTAAAATCTGATAATTCTGGATAGACTTCTGCAAAAGGACCATGTTTAGCAGAGGGCAAAATGGTAACGTAGCCCGCTACAGCACCATCAATCTCTGCAACTAAGACTTCTCTCTCCCCACTTTCCTGTTCCAGAAAATATCTAGCCAAAATTTCCTCTCTACCAGGCCAACCTTGATTCATAAATCCATAAGATAAGGATTCAATATCAGACTTAATCATATTTCTAATCGTACAATTCATCTTTGACTTGCCCACCTTTACTCTTTCTATTACCATTATAGTACGCCAAGATCAGAAAAAAACTATCTCGTGAAAAAAGACCCAACCGAGTCTCAATTCGCTTTCTTGTTTCTAAGCTCGTGAAAAAGAGGTCCACTAGACTTAACTCGCTCTCTCATTTCAATGCTCGTGAAAAAAAGATCCACCCGGGTCTTAATTCGCTTTCTTGTCTCCAAGCTCATGAAAAAGAGGTCCAGTGGACCCAAACTCGCTCTCTCATTTCAAGGCTCGTGAAAAAAAGACCCGTTGGGGTCTTTTCTTTAATCTTCGTTTACGAAAGGCATCAAAGCCATTACGCGAGCGCGTTTGATAGCTGTTGTTACTTTACGTTGGTTTTTAGCTGAAGTTCCTGTTACACGACGAGGAAGGATTTTCCCACGTTCTGAAACGAAACGGCTAAGAAGCTCAGTATCTTTGTAATCAACATATTCAATTTTGTTTGCTGCGATGTAATCAACTTTTTTACGGCGTTTGAATCCGCCACGACGTTGTTGAGCCATGTTTTTTCTCCTTTATAATTTTAGTTGTCCATTAGAATGGTAAATCATCATCTGAAATATCCAATGGATTTGTTGCTCCAAATGGATTTTCATCACGTGAAAAGTCTGGTACTGAATTTGTAGGTGCTGAATAGTTTGCAGTTGGTGCAGAGTAAGCTCCACCTGTATGTCCCTCACGCACACTACGGCTTTCCAACATTTGGAAATTCTCAGCCACGACCTCTGTCACGTAGACACGTTGTCCTTGCTGGTTATCGTAACTACGAGTCTGTATACGACCTGTCACCCCAATAAGTGAGCCTTTTTTAGCCCAGTTAGCAAGGTTTTCAGCCTGTTGGCGCCACATAACGACATTGATAAAATCAGCCTCACGTTCGCCATTTTGACTCTTAAATGTACGGTTTACTGCAAGAGTAAAAGTCGCAACTGCTACATTTGATGGGGTATAACGCAACTCAGCGTCACGTGTCATACGCCCTACAAGTACAACATTGTTAATCATAGTTTACCTTCTTACGCGTCAGTTTTGACGATCATGTGACGAAGAATGTCAGCGTTGATTTTTGAAAGACGGTCAAACTCTTTAAGAGCTACGTCGTCGTTTGCTTCAACGTTAACGATGTGGTAAAGTCCTTCACGGAAATCTTTGATTTCGTATGCAAGACGGCGTTTTTCCCAAGATTTTGATTCAACAACAGTTGCACCGTTGTCAGTCAAAATAGAGTCAAAACGTGCTACCAAAGCGTTTTTAGCTTCTTCTTCAATGTTTGGACGAATGATATAAAGAATTTCGTATTTAGCCATTGATATGTTCCTCCTTTTGGTCTAATGACCCCAAGACTTTGCAAGGGGTAAGTGAGGTTCGCTCACAATAAACTATTATACTAGAAAACAATTTTTTACGCAAGTAAAAACACCAAAATAAAAAAAGAAGATGACGAATCATCTTCTCAAAAACTATGAGTTTATATCAGAGATATAATATTTTAAGTAAGTACTACCCTATGGAAATTATGGAGCCCGTTTTACTGATTTTTACCAAAAACATCTCGATAGAGCATTCCGGTTCGTAAAGTCTCTGCATCTCCTCCTAATTGCTCTACCAACTCGTAGGCAAAGGCAAGGGCTGTAGAGGGACCTCGACTGGTTGTCAAATGACCATCTACCACTACTGTTTCCTTGACGTAGTGACCATCAAAAATTTGCTCTTGAACGCCATCATAACAAGTGTACTGCTTGTTTTTCAATACCCCTGCTTGATTGAGGGCAATTGGCGCAGCACAAATGGCTGCTAGTTTTTTTCCTTCTTGCTCGAAGCTTTGCAACTCTTGAATCAAGGCCTGATTATCGCGTAAATGTGCAGAACCAGGCATCCCTCCAGGAAGGACAATCATATCATAGTCTGATAAATCAACATCAAAGACACGATCTGCACTTACTTGGATTGCATGCGAACCCGTCACTTGCTCTTCAAACCCAACCATATCACAAGTAATATTTGCCCGACGCAAGACATCTACAACTGTCAAAGCTTCAATTTCTTCAAAGCCCTGAGCTAACATAACTGCTACTTTAACCATGATTTTCTCCTTATTTGATTCGTTTTAATACAACCTTTTTCCGTTTGAATGGAACTTTTCCGCTCTTTTCTTCAGCTAGATTAGTCTGGTAACTCATAGATAAAAGCAAGCCAATACCAATCAAGTTACTGATAATAGCCGATCCTCCTTGCGAAATAAAAGGCAAGGGAATCCCAGTCAAAGGAAGCAAACCTGTCACGGCACCGATATTCTCAAAGATATGGAAGAGCAACATCATAATCAAACCTGTGGAAATATAGGTGTAGAACTGGTTATTTGATCTAAGAGTAATCTTCAACATACGGTAAATCAGCATGAGATAAAGGGCGATAACAAGGACAGAGCCAATAAAGCCAAAATCTTCTGCAATGACCGTGAAAATCATATCCGACTCTCGAACTGGAATAAGCAGATTAGAAGCATTAAAACCTTGACCAAATAAGCCACCGCTCCCAATAGCAATTTGTCCTTGAGCCTGCTGGTAAGTGGTTGTTTGGGCAAAATCAAACGGATTGAGCCAAGCCAAAATACGATTGATTTGGTAGGTCGGCATTCCCAGTTGATGGAGAAAAGCACGACCATCCTTGCTGATAAAAATGGCTAGAAAACCAGCAATTCCTGTTACAGCAGTCACAAATACTGGGATAATAATTTTCCAAGAAACGCCCGATAATAAAACGATTCCTGAGAAAATAGCCACAAAAACTAAGGCCGTCCCCAAGTCACTTTGAAGTGCCAAAAGAACTAGGACTGGAATGGTAAAGAGAATCATCCAGAAAATCAATAAGAAGTCCAGTGGAACCGTACGTCTCCATTCCTTATGTTTTTTTGTAAACTGGACAATGACACGGGCCAACATGAGGATATAGGATATCTTCATAAACTCTGATGGTTGGAACAAGGTGATGCCATTTACTGAAATCCAGTTTTTAGCACCCGTGGATGCAACTAAGCTTGGATTATAAAAGACGATAGGTAAAACCATAAGTCCCAAGCCTAAAATATATAGAAAGGGTGTCACCTTCCAAAGAAATTCAGTATTAAAGAGCATGACCACAAAACCAATCACAAGCCCCAAGGCAATCCAGGCGACCTGCTGCCCTAAAATGGGCAAAATATTGTTTGGATAATCATGACTAACGGCTATATAAATAGCCACCACGCCAATAACCAGTAGAAAAAATACTGGCAAGAGCAAACTATAATCGACTCTAGAGTCGAGAGAACGTTTCATATATACTAACCTTATACTTTCATACTATACTATTTATCAAAGTTCATTTAAAAATTTATCAACAGCTTCATCAACTTCGGATCGAGAGACGGTTTTAACAGTCGCTTCTTTTGCTAGAGAAGTCACTATTTGCTTGCCATATCGTCTTCCGACAATTCTCCTATCCAAAATAAGAGTTAAGGAACGTTGGTGTTCGCGTCTCATACTTCTTCCTAAAGCCTGTTTTAAACGAATAATGGCCATTGGCAACTGATAATCATAAAAGGCATTTTTTCCTTCCTGATTCAGTTCCTGATTAATCTTTTTCGTCAAGGGCTCTTGAGGATTTTGGAAAGGAAGTCTTGGTACAACTTGAATCACAAAAGGATGACTTGAAAAATCAACTCCCTCCCAGAAACTTGCTGCACCAAGCAGGATTTGTTGTTCTCCTTTTTCAAAGCGTTTCTTCAGTTGATGAACATCACCATTTTTATACTGGGCCAAGTGGCTAACTGGAAGTAAATCCGATACTGCTAGAAGCATGTCTTTAGCAGTAAAGAGAACTAAAATCGGTTGCTGGAAATCTTGAATTTCCACTAGTAAAGCAGCTACCTCTTTGGCATAAACCTCTAAGGAAGTTTCTGTTACCAAGGGAAAATCCTTGACCAAGACCACTTCTTGATCCTGTTTTCCCCGAGCTTCAATCTTGACAAATTTGGCTTCGGGATAGCCTAACAGGTCTGCCAAAGAAACTCTTTGACTAATCTCAAGAGTGGCCGACACTCCCAAGACTTGACATGAATCAGGCACTAAGGAAGATAGAAGAATACGGCCTGATTTGGTAGAAGAAATTTGAATTTTCTTTTGACTCGTTTCAATTGCTTCAAGCCAGTAATCACCTTCAGCCGTAAAATAGCGAACCAGTTCCTCAAAGCCCTCTACTTTTAATTCTGAAAAATACTGGTGGAGATTAGCAAGAGAATCTAAGATATTTTTCCTAGATTTGCCAGACTGAAATTGTTCTATCAAGTAAAGACACTCAAAGCGAATACTTTCTAGTATTCGTTGTTGAATCCTATTTTCTTCTCCTACTAAAGCCTTATCAAGAGAATCAATAATAGACTGGATATCGTAGGTCTGTTGAAGCAGATTTTCTAGGGCCAACAAAATTTTTTGAACTTCATCAATAATCAATAAACGGTCGCTGACAAATTCAGGATTATCTTCAAGTCTGGTTACAAGATAGGCATGATTGGTCACTAAGAGCTTGCAAGTCTCTGCTCTTTCCTGACTACGTTTCCAAAAATCTTCCGTCACAAATAAGCTCTTGGATGATAAATTTCCATCATGACGAAGGTCTCTTAGAAAATGTTGGTAACGGTAGAGTTGCCCGATTTCATCAAAATCCCCGGTTTCTGTCTCTGTCAGCCAAACCAAGACTTGCATTTTAAAACGTCTAAATAAGCGATTTTCATCATTTTCCTGTAAGGAACGATAAAAGGCATCCAACTTCAGGTAATTTTGTGGTCCCTTTAAAGAATGAATATCTGTATGGAATACTTCCTTGAGACGTTTACCTTCTTCTTCCATGATTTGATTTTGAAGAATCTTTGTCGGAACACTAAGGACAATCTGACGATTTTCCACTTGGGCCAAAGCGGGTAAAAGATAACCATAAGTTTTCCCAATTCCTGTCGGCGCTTGAATTAATGATACAGGCTCATCCTTCAATAGCAAGCCAACCTCTTTAGCAAAACGTTCTTGGTCTTCCCTTACTTCAAGGTTCAACAGAGAAATATTTTTAGAAAAATCCTGAGATAATTTTCGCGGCTCATTGGGAGCTGCAGGTTTCTTGAAATATAGCCCTTGAACTTCGACCAAGTCAGAAGAAGTAAGAAGAGATTGGTTTCGATAAATTTCTTCAATAACCAGGTAGGACTCATATAGGAGGGCGTCAGCCATCTCCAGCAAACGTTCCAAGAGTTCTTTAGGAAGTTGGGCCATCTTTTCTCGTAAAAATAAGAGTAATTCTGCTGTAGCTTGGGCATCGGAAAGGGCTGTATGAGCGTGCTTTAGAGGAATTCCTAATTCTCGACACAAAATCGGTAAACTATATTTTTCCAGTTCAGGGAAAAAGACCTGAGTCAATTCGACCGTGTCAACACGAGGATTTCTTAGTTCATAGCCTTCAAAAAATAAATTTTCCGCCAAGAGATTAGCATCAAACTGAACATTATGGGCTACAAAAATCCCATTCTCCACCAAGTCAAAGATTTTTCTGGCAACTTGCGAAAAATCAGGTGCTTGCGCCAGACGTCGGTCTGTCAATCCTGTCAGTTTTTTGATATGAGCATCCAAAGGTTCATGTGGATTGACATCTGTCGTATAGCGATCAACGATTTTTCCATCCTCAATCACAACAATTCCCACTTGGATAATTTTAGCCTTACTACCTGTGCTAGTTGCCTCTAAATCCACCACAACATAGCGATTACCAATCGTTTTCATTATAAAAAATTATACCAAAAAAAGGGCCATTTGGCACCCCTCAACTTCGATAGAAAAATCACTTTGCTTGAAAAAATTTTTATCATCAATAAGGAT
>CABTAV010000034.1:0-12720 GCA_902482895.1 uncultured Streptococcus sp.
CGTCAACGTCGCCTTGCCGTACTCAAGTACAGCCTGCGGCTAGTTTCCTAGTTTGCTCTTTGATTTTCATTGAGTATCAACTAACATCTTTACATGATAAAACGCATCCTATCAAGCTCACTCAAACCTGATAGGATGCGTTTTTATCATTTCACTAAAATATTTTTTCCCAGCCTCATTTGTCTTCTTGATTCCGTTTGAGTGAAAAATGGTCTGGCACAGGATCCTTGCCTGTTTTCGACCAGGGATGGCAACGTAAAATCCGAGCCAAGCCCATCAAAACACCCTTGAAGCCATGTTTTTCAATAGCCTGAATCATATAGTTTGAACAGGTAGGCTCAAAGCGACAAGAGGGTGGAAAGGCTGGTGAGATAAACCGTTGGTAAAAGCGCACAGGCGCTATTAAAATTCGTTTCATTATTTCTTGGTTACAGCCATGGTATGTAGTTGACTGATTTCTTTTTTATTAAGACGACGGGATTCTCCTGGACGGAGTCCTGTCAAGTCTAGATGTCCAAAACGGGTCCGTGACAACTTGTCCACTTGAAGACCGACAGCTTCAAACATCTTTTTAACCTGGTGGTTACGCCCTTCATGGATAGTCAACTGCACCACAGAGCGGTTTTTGACTGGATCCACTTTGAGAATCTCATAGACAGCCGGCTTGGTTTTCTTACCATCAATCTCAAGACCACGGGTCAAGGGGCGGAGATTATCCTTATTGGCCACACCTTTAACACGCGCGACATAAACCTTGTCAATCTCATTACGAGGGTGAATCATCTCATCCGTAAAATCCCCATCATTGGTCAAAATCAAGACTCCTGATGTATCCCAGTCCAAACGTCCAACTGGGTAAATACGCTCTTTCACGTTAGGCAAGAGGTCGACAACCGTCTTGCGGCCCTTGTCATCTGTCACACTAGAAATGACACCGCGTGGTTTGTTAAGCAGATAATAGACCTTTTCTTCGTTGTAGATAGGTTGACCTTCAACTTCGACCTTGTCGCCTGACTTGATAGTGGTTGCTAGTTCACGTACCACTTGGCCGTTAACCGTCACCAAGCCTTGCTTGATCAGCTCTTCTGCTTTTCTCCTACTGGCCACACCTGCGTGGGCAATATACTTATTGATTCTCATCTTCTTCTATCCTTTCACCAAATAATTGGCTTTCTTGGGCTTGAATCTCAAGCTCATCAATCACTGGTAATTCTTCCAAATGATTTATCCCCATGTAATCTAGGAAATAATCCGTAGTCACATAGAGGTTGGGGCGACCCAACACTTCTTTTTTCCCGTCTTCTCGTATCAGGTCAAAGGCCTGCAACTTTGCCAAGGCCCCACTCGAGTTGACCCCACGAATAGCATCAATTTCTATCCGTGTGATGGGTTGCTTGTAGGCAACGATGGACAAGGTCTCAAGGGCAGCCCGAGATAAACTCTGGTTGATAGGTGCCTTTGAGTATTCCTTCAAAACCGCTGCAAATTGAGGCTTGGTCACCAATCTATAAGCACCACCAGTCTCAATCAGAGCCAAACTGGAATCTGGGTCCTTTTCATACTTCTGGACTAATTTTTCTAAACTCTGTTGGATACCTGTCGGTGGCAAAGAGAGGAGTTCAGCTAACTGGCGGACTCTAATCCCATCTTCACCCGCTACAAACAAGAGCGCTTCTATTTTTGCTAAAGTACTCATCTTTCCTCTCTATCAAGTTTAGCTTTGAGCCACTTGACTTTCTTCCTTCTTTTCCATGAGATAAATATCTCCGAAACTTTCCTCTTGCACGAGGATTAGTTCCTGGGTTTTGATTAACTCTAGGGTTGCCAAAAAGAGGGTGATGACCTCTTGGAGATTCTGGGCTTCCTTGAACAAATCCTGCAAGCGCAACTGGTCTCGTCCAACCAAGGACTCTTTTACGATGACCATCATGTCTTCAATCTTATACTCATCCCGCAGGATAGTCGTGTGATTCTGTGCAAACTCCTCTTTTTTCTTAGCTAATATATTTGAAAAAGCCAAAAAGAGGTCAATGGTCGTCTTGTCATGCACAAGCTCCGCATCTTCGTAAATCAACTCTGTCGGCGCTTTGGAATAGTACTGGGCCCGTTCTTGGTGCTTGGCTTCCAAGTGCTCACCCAAGAGCTTGAACTTGCGGTATTCTTCGATTTGGGAGAGAAGATCCTGCTCCAGATCATCCTCCAAGTCTGTCACTTCTGCTACCTTTGGCAATAGCTTGCGGCTCTTGATCAGCATGAGCTGACTGGCCATGACCATATACTCACCCGTCACTTCCAGACGCATGGCCTGCAGGGTTGAGACATAGGCTAAGTACTGTTCGATGACTTCCGTAATGGGCACATCGTAGATATCCATCTGGTACTTGGAAACCAGGTGCAAAAGCAAGTCCAGAGGCCCTTCAAAATCTTTTAATTTAATATCCATTATCTATATTTTTCTAAGGTCAGGACTGTTTTTAATCCTAATTTTTTTGCAATTTCGTACAAATCGACCTTCTTTTCTATTTGTCTTAGAATGAACTGTTCCCGCAAGGCTTGGGCTGATAAGGTTGGAAAACCTTTCTCCTTGACAAAAGATTCTAACTGACGGAAGGCCCACTGACGAGAATAGGCTTTCCCTGCCCTTTCAAACAGATAGGTCTGCCCCATCAAGGGCTCCAATTCTGAAAGCAAGGTTGTGGGAATGGTGACAATCCTCTGTTGGGAAGCCTTGCTGATTCTCAACACCTGAAAATCCAGATTGATATCCGAAACCTTAAGGGCTAAAATCTCACTTGGCAAGAGCCCTATTTCCAAGATAAGAAGCGCCAGTAAACGTCCCTCTGGATAGTCGCTTTCCTGCCAAAAAGAGTCTAGGTCTATGAGTTCTGGCTTCTCGGTCTTCTTTTCAGCTTGTTTAGCTACTTCCAAACGATAAAAGCTATCCACTTCTCCTTTTTGATAGAGAAAGTAGAGAAATTGGTTACAGGTCGAAATCTTTCGCTTCTGGGCGCTGATTTTTAGATTTGCTAGCTGGGCTTGGTAAATCTTGAGACTGGTCTCAGAAATCCGCAAGCCCACGACGTCTAAAAATTGCTCTAGATCATACTTATAAGACTGCTTGGAATTGGCAGATAAGCCCTGCTTTTCCTCTAAAAAGGCTGAAATCCTGTCTCTCATTTGCATCGAATCTCATATTCCTTACTAAAATCATGCAAGAGGGCATTGACTGCCTTGAGGATGGACTTACGCGTGATGATTCCTTGGAAAATACCAGACGCATCCACAACCGGCAAGAAGGACTCATCTACCAGCTTGTGCAAGACCTCCGTAATGGTAAAATCAGGCGAGACGACCGCTACGTCCGTTCTCGTCATATGAACGATATCCGTATCTGCCATGATTTCTTGACTCAAATCATGCTCCATCTGATAAGCCATAATATCTCTGAGCCCAATCGTCCCAACAAACTGTTTTTCATCTGTCACAACGGGAACACGGGTATAGGTCATCTGACTGAGCAAGAGGGTTGCATGATCCGCATTGTGAGTATCAATCAACACGGCTAGATTTTCAGCAGGGGTCAAAAAAGTTTCCTCCTGCCCCAACAAGAAAGTCTCAAACTCCTTGGCAATCATCGGCTAAACTCCTTGGACAAGCCCGGATACACCTCATGGTCTCGTGTCAAAAAGTCCACTTTAAAATAACTATCATCAATCTCCACACGAGCATAGAGACATTCTCTGATGGTCCCACGTGGCTGACTGATTGAACCTGGATTTAGAAAGAGGGTCTTTCCTTCCATCCAAGCACTTGGCACATGCAAGTGACCATAGAGACAGATATCGGCCTCTTCTTCCTGAGCCCAGTAGTCCAACTTTTGAAAGTTGAAATTGATGTCAAACAAGTGACCATGGGTTTGTATAATCTTGGTCGAACCAAGCTCAGTCACCAACCGTTCTGGGTAACCTGCATAGAAGTCCATATTCCCTTTAACAACACGGATGCCTTCCCAAAGGGGAGAATCAGGACGCAGTTCAGAATCGCCGTTATGAAAAACGGCGTCAACTTTGCCCACATAGCGATCACGGATTTCTTCCACAATCAAGCTATCGCCATGAGAATCGCTCATTACAATGATGGTTTGCTTTGCCATGATGGAAATACCTCCAAAAGTTTCTTAACGGCTAAGGCACGGTGAGATTGACTATTTTTTTCTTCAAGGGTTAATTCAGCTGATGATTTACCTGTCTCTCCCACAAGGAAAAGAGGATCATAGCCAAATCCATTTTTACCCTTAGGTTCAAAGTTAATGTAGCCAGGCCAGTCTGCTTCGACAACCAAGCTTTCCTTGTTTGGGCTGGCTACGACTAGGGTTGTATGGAATTGAGCCGAGCGGTCCTTGAGTTCAAAGACCATGGCCAATTCGTGCAAGAGCTTAGCGTTGTTTTCACGGTCAGTAGCTCCCACACCTGCGAAACGAGCTGACCAGACACCTGGCAAGCCACCAAGGACATCAACTTTAAGTCCAGAATCATCTGCCAGAACCACCTTGCCTGTTAATTGAGAAATAGTTTCTGCCTTGAGACGGGCATTTTCTTCGAAGGTCATGCCTGTTTCAGCTACTTCAGGCAGGTCAGGATAATCATTGAGATTTTCCACATCGTAGCCTAACTTATCAAAGATAGCTCGGAACTCTTTGGTCTTGCCTTCGTTTCGAGTCGCAATCAATAAGGTTTCTCTGACCTTGCTTGTCTCAAAGAAATCATGAACATTGACCCCTTCTTTAGGCAATGCTACATGCAGGAGTTGCCCATTTTCAATCAAGAGAAAAGCTCCCTGACGTTGGATGACTTCCAGATTTCGTCCCATTTCTTGGTTGAGGATATCTACCACAAAAGACAATAAACGGTAGAGAGAACCATAGCGTAAAACAATCACAGAAATAGGAAAACCTTGTTCCTCATCTCGAAATCTTTGGGCAAACTCAAATAGAGGAAAATCCAAGTCTTCATCAGTCAATGTCCGGACACCACCAAAAATACTATAGTTTCCAACATACCAGTCCTGGTCATCCTTGTATTCATAAATTTTATTTGTCATAATTCTACATGCTCCACATAAATCTCTTTTTCCAGCCATTCTTCACCAATTTGTGCAAAACTTTGGCTGCTGGCTGTTGTGTAAAAACGGTGATGGAGTGGTCCAGCATCGCGACCACGATTGATTTCAAAATAATTAAGTAAGACTGAGATATCTCGTACGCACTCTGCTCCACTATCGATGAGCTGAACCTTGGGCCCCATGACATTTTGGATGATGGGGCGAAGGAGTGGATAATGGGTACAACCCAAAATCAGGCTATCCACCTTTCCAACCAAGGGACGCAGGGTTTCATAGACCACTTTCTTGGTGACACTGGTTGACAGAGCACCCGACTCAACCAAGGGAGCAAACTTGGGACAAGCCAAACTCTCCACCTGTAAGTCCGGATCCAAATCATGAATTTTCTGACGGTAAATGTCTGATTGTACCGTCATGGGTGTTCCAATCACTCCGATTTTCCCACCTTGGCTGGACTTGATGGCTGCTGAAGCTCCTGGCAAAATCACACCCAAGACAGGAATATCTAGTTGAGCCTTGATTTCTTCCCAGACGACCGCAGTCGCAGTATTACAAGCAATGACAATCATTTTGACATCCTTGGTCAAGAGAAAGTTGACCAACTGCCAAGTATATTCACGAATTTGCTCAGCAGGACGGGGCCCGTAAGGCGCCCGTGCCGAATCTCCAATATAGACGATTTCTTCATGGGGAAGTTGGCGCATGAGCTCGCGCACAACGGTCAAGCCCCCGACACCCGAATCCAAAAAACCAATTGGTCGATTATCCATACAGTCTTCTTTCTAGTCTTTTTTCTGATTGATAGTTCATTATGATTACTTGTCTTTATGAACTGAAGAACAACTTCATCAACAACTATCTCTCTTAATCATAATCAAATATCAATAGAATGCAAGGAAAAAGTCTCATCCCTAAACCCATAGCCAACATAGTGAGAAGTCTGGAACTTTCATCCCAGACTTTTCCTTATTTATTTTTTCTTTTTATTGTTAGCAAGGGCTGCCTTTTGTTGGCGGATGATTTGGTGGTAAACTTGTTGTACCTTAGCTTCGCTTGGTTTTTGACCATTTGCACTCAAAAGAGTACGAACTGCTTCAGCATTCAAACGTGGGTTGTCAGCGAATTCCTTTTCAATTTGCTTACGAACCAAGTACATTCCTCCAAGAGCTCCTCCTAGAAAAGCTAGCACAATCAATACAATTGCTAAAAGTAAATCCATCATTTTTCTCCTGTTTCTTTTTGAGTCTCTTTCATTATACCACAAACTAGCCACCCTGACCAGTTTGTTTTACGCTTTCAGGGATGGGGAGACTGTAATTAAAGTTGGCTTATTGTTCTAGTCAAAACTAGAAAGAATATAAAAAATACACTCTCTCACCATTCGTTTCCTCCACTTTTTTAATACAAAACAATATCAAATATATATCCTCCTTAAATCCCCTTGACAATACCTCGTTAGCTCTTAAAATTAGAGTAACAACACAATATAGAAACAAGAAAGTTCGCTTTAAAAAAAAAAAAATGAAATCGCTTTCAATTAATAAAGGAAGTTTCTATGGAAAAAATTTGGAGGGAGAAATCCTGTCGCTACAGTATTCGAAAGCTAACAGTCGGCACAGCCTCTGTTTTGCTTGGAGCGGTTTTTCTAGCTAGTCATACCGTCTCTGCTGATACTATTGAAGTACAGCAAAACGAGCCTGCATTAGAGAAAACTACAGTTAAGACAGACACTATAACAAAAGCAAGTGAATCAACTGAGCATACACAGCCAAACGTGCCAATTGATCATACAAAACCAGTTCTAGCTAATAATAGTTCTTCTGAAAGTAAACCCGCTAATGCTGATGTTACTTCTGCTACAACTAATCAAGCCAGTACTGAAGCTATTGTAAAACCTAATGAAAATAAGGAAACCGAAAAACAAGAACTACCTGTGACAGAACAAAGCAACTATCAGCTAAACTATGATCGACCAACAGCTCTAAGCAAGTTTCATCTAGTCCAGACCTTGTTCAATCGGCAAATCATTCTCCTAAAGAACAACTTCCAGCTACTGGTGAAACATCCAATCCACTACTATTCTTATCAGGATTGAGTCTAGTACTAACAGCAACTTTTCTACTTAAGAGTAAGAAGGATGAGTCCAACTAACTTTTAAGCACACAAAAACCAGGATGAAGCTTATCTTCATCCTGGTTTTTGATTAAAATCAAACATGTTTATCTTAGATGCTAAAAAGGAAACATCAGAACATCGGATTCATCTGTCAAATTCTGCCTATTCTTATCCGAATGCGTTAGCTCTCCGTATATTATCCTCGATCCCTTTTTTCTCGAATCCCTACCATGATATCTGTATATAAAACATCATTTATCTTGCTTGAAATATAAAATACGGGTGTAGATTCTTCTAAGTCATTATCAAGCAATAATTTGGTTAGCAAGTATATAGCCTTATCAAAGTCAACAGCTTCCTCTCCAGTAACTCTTACTCCTGCCATTCGAGGAACCAAAAAATAACTGTTATAGGCTGTCCCCTCCATTATCTCTTCTTTTCCTAGATAAGCCTCATGAACGGGAAGATAGACTGTGATGTTGTATGTTCCATCTTCCAATTCTCCGATATGGGGGCATGAGTAAAAGGGATTGCTTTTAGGTGTATATCCTGCCGCTACAGCTGTTTGAATCATATCTTGAAAGGCTACTGCAATCTCATCACCGACAATATTATAGTTCACACTCAAGACATTACTCATCATTAAGGATTGATTCATACCATATGTAATTTCTGCCATTTTACTTCTCCACTGGGATAATCAAATCCACAAACAAATCATCATAAACAGGTATCAAGACTAGGTATAACTTATCTTGCAACTCCCAACCATGATCACGAATATAAGCTTTCATCTCCTCAATTGTTTCATCCAAGCTACCATCAAATAGAACCCGCTTGCTAATTCCTTCTATATCTAGAGATGCCTGATAATCCAGTTGACTTGTTGGCTCTGCTTCAGATATAACTGGAATATAGACTCCCACATCTTGCTTTTCTTCGTTAAATTGAGTTGGAGTCATCTCAAAAATGGTAGGGCCATCTTTATAAATACCATCAGTATAGGGAAGGAGTTCTGTATGAACAAATAACTCCAATAGTTCGTCCGCTTGAATCTGGACCTGGTCTGTCATCAAATGGCTCATATGTAGTTGTATTTCTTTAATCATCTTTAGTTACCTTTCTACTAAATCTATCTCTGTCAAATTCTCTGTTGGAAATCATATCTGGGTTTACTTCTATATGCTTGATTGAAGTCTCTGCCTCAACATCATTACGGTGTTGGTAGCATAGATAATTATAAACCAGGTAGCATAAAACAAATGTCCAAAGGTCATCGAAAACAAGGACATCCCCCATCCCCCAAAATATTCATATCCAATTATCGCTAAAAATATACAGATACACGATATAATAAGCGGAGGAGCGAATACAAAGTTGAGCATAACTTTGCTGGCTTTCTGCGAGATAACTTCTTCAGAGTCCAAATCGACCAAGCAGCTCATGACGACTATTACAATAATGGATTGGATAAGAGGGAGGGATAGCTTTAATCCAATAAAATTATGGTCCCCACTCATAGCGCTAAAGCCAATAATGGCATAAATATGACCAGTCAGATACATGAGATAGGTTCCAAAACTGGTTAAAATCCCTCGCTTAAGATCTAGTAAAAATACTAGATTTAAAACCCAAACAACAATCCCTGTAATAAGCAATGTTTGATACAAAGAGGGATTGTTGAGTACCTCTAATCCCCCTGCCATAAACATAAAAAAGGCTATAGGATACAAAATAAAAATCCCATTTAATACCCCCCAAAGAGGAACTGGTCCCTTTATTCTACTTCTTTGAAATTCAAATGTTTTTTTAATTCGTTCCAGTATCATTTAAACCATCCTCTCATGCCTTTTAAAACTTTACTTTTTAAACCTATCTCTGTCAAACTCTCTGTTTGAAATCATATCTGGGTTTACTTTTATATGCTTGATTGAAGTCTCTTCCTCAATATCATTACGATGTTGGTAGGCATAGATAATATAAAACCATGTTCGGTACAAATAAGGCCCAAAAATCATGAAGAATAAAGACATTCCCCATCCCCAAAAATATTCATATCCAATTATCGCTAAAAAAACACAAATAAAAGATAAAATCATAGGAGGACCAAATACAAGATTATAGAAATTTTTGGAGGCCTTTTCTGATAAAATTTCTTCAGAGTCTAAGTCAACCATCAAACTCATAACAATATTCATAATAATGGAAAAGATTAGAGGAAGGAAAATTTTTAAACCAAGAAAACTATGGTCGCCACTCATAGCGCTAAAGCCAATAATGGCATAAAAATGACCAGTTAGATACATGAGATAGGTTCCAAAACTGGTTAATATCCCTCGCTTAAGATCCAAAAGAAAAACTAGATTTAATACCCAAACAATAATTCCTGTAATAATCAAGCCTTGATACAAAGAGGGATTGTTGAGCACCTCTAATCCTCCTGCAAAAAACGCCAAAAATGCTATAGGATATATAATAAAAATCCCATTTAATACCCCCCACAGAGGAACTGGTCCGTGGACACTCCTTCTTTGAAGTTCAAACGTTTTTTTAATTCGTTCCAGTATCATTTAAACCATCCTCTCATACCTTTTATCAGGCTATTGGCGCCTTTTTTAAGATTATCCGTAATATTAAACTTTTTATCAGCCCAGTTTAATACACCTACAGCACCTGCGGATGCTAAAACAGCTGCTCCTCCAGCTAGCCAAGCCGGAGCTGTCGCAGTAGCAACTAAACCTACTAGCGCTGCTCCAACACTCGCTGCAGCAATCCCTGCAACAGTTGTTCCCGCTGCCTTAGCCGCATCTATCGCAAAACCTGTCGCCTTACTAGCCTCAACTTCATTTCCTCTCAACCCTTGACGTTTGGCCTCTTTTTCATTTTCACTGATATTTGAAAAAGTATCAACCACATCTAAAGCAGCTCCAACAACTGTAGCCCCTTTTAAAAACTTACCAAACTTCGTAGCGGATTTAAAGTTTGTTAGTCCTTCTTTAACAGAACCTATGAGTCCTTTCTCACTTGTAATTCCTTTCCACAGGCCTTTACCAGCATCCTTGAAACTTATTTCATTAGTGAATTCTTCTTTCAGTAGACTTCCAGTTGTAGACACAATTGATTTTCCGACACTAGCCACTTTGGTACTAAATCGAGTTGTATCTTTAAAAGATTTGAAAACCTTTCTCAATTCTTCGTTATATTTAGTATAGCCTAGATTTTCCATAATGGATTTAAAGACCTGTGAAACATCACCATTTTTATATTGAACAACTTCATAAATATGACTACCACTTAATTTCTTACCAACTTTAAAATAATCATCTAATGACTTACCGAATTCTGTTGTTGCTTTAGAAACAATGATATCCCCTTTTTTATTTTTTCTAAAACGATAATACGCATATAAAGCTGCCAACATAGATTCCAATTCAAAATAATCAACTTTTTTATACAGACGATTTTCTTTTATATCTTTATACACATTAAATAATGCATCTATTAAGTCTTTACTTTCAGCTATCGTCCCACTATACTTAGACTCGGCAAGCTGTTTTGCGAGAGCATTTTGGTACTTCACAGCTTTGGAGTTGCTATGGATAGCTGTGTGAATCTCTGAAACTGAGTTTTTAAACCAAGTTCGACTATAATAATTTCTCGATGCGGTGTTCCCATATGGAAGAGAGGCATAACCTGATAGGGTAGCGATTTCACTATTTTGCATATCTATAAGGTCAAAAGTATCTGTCTTTAAAAGAACACTATTAAAAACTTCCATGTTCTTTATAGTATCATCTAAACTCTTGACTGCTTGACTATAGCTCTCCTTCACACTATCCAAACTAGGATTCGTTAAATGTAGAATATCACCAATCCCTGCATAGATAATTAGTGCCTCACTTGAAATTTTATTCAAATCATTAACAGGATCTTTTATACGTTGCTTGAGGCTCTCTAGATATTCTGTATGAATAATCGCACTGTTGTCGGTCTCTGACACAGTATCTTGGAATAATTTCAAAATCCCTTCATAGCGACTGAAAATACTATCCAAGGTATTGATATAGTTAT
The DNA here is from genome assembly GCA_902482895.1 of uncultured Streptococcus sp. Taxonomy (GTDB): domain Bacteria; phylum Bacillota; class Bacilli; order Lactobacillales; family Streptococcaceae; genus Streptococcus. The sequence goes on from CABTAV010000034.1 coordinate 11,308, forward strand.
CGACCAAGGGAATTTGGTAGTTCGTCACCTTATTGTTGATAGCATCTTTAACTAAACCTTTGAGACTATCTGTAGCAACAACCTCTGATAGACGACTTCTCGAAACAGATAGCTGTGATTTAATACTCTCAACAGAGATACTCAACAACTCTTTTTGTAACAGAACTTCCGATACATCAATCTTCATTCACTTCCTCCTTAACATAAACACTGGATACCATACCTGCATTTAGGTATTCCTTACGCAGAGCTTCTTGGCAGTAGTGTTCATCCACGGTATCCGAATATCCTTCTGATACAACTCTTTTAATAAAAAGATTACTTATAAGCAAAGGAGAGATGTCAAATCGTAGCCCAAACGGATAGCCATGACCAACATAATCCACGTAATGTCCGTTTGCCAAATCAACTCGACGACCTGAAATGACTACAAAAAAGTCCATCTGTTCGCTTTCAAATGACTCAACCAAATCCTTAGGAAGAAGCTCACGATCAAGTTCGACCACAGTACCTAAAGGATAGATACGACTTAAACAGAGATCCACATAGGAAGCATACTGGATAAAAAGCGAACGAGGTAGGATAACTTCTTCTTGAAGACGCCGAATCCGCACGAGCTCTTTTTCATAGAAAAATTCCAACGGCGCCCCTATCATTGGATGATAATGATAACTAGGTTCGTCATTCATAAAAGCTATATAACAAGCCCGAAAAACATCCGGATGTCCTGATAAGGTCATCGCTACCGCTGTCAAAACATCATTATCTTTCTCTTTCAATTTACATTTAGATAGTGCTCTTGTAAATAAAGTCATCTGTGGTTCTATCACTTCAAACCTCCCCCAGATGTCATAGCAGATGCTCCAGCAGCATCATCATCTAGTTTATTCTGACCTGCTTGCTCCATTTTATATGCATCTTTCCTTGTGAATCCTTTAAATTTATTTATTGATTTGTTAAATTCTTCAAAAACTTCATTAAACGTAGTAAAAGGGATTAGATCTGTACGACTAAATCGTATATCATTCAGCTTGGCAATTCCTGCAGTTGAAGAAGAAACATTTCTAGTAATACTGTCCCAACTGGATTTATTTACACCTGTTTCTGCCATTATTCTCTCCTAGTCATCTAAATTATCATACACTCTCGCTTGTCGGTAGTAATTATTTATTTTATTCTGTAAATCACTCGATTCCGATGTAAGAGTTTGAATTTTATCATCAATTGTTTGTTTATTATTTTCATGGCCAGAACAAAAATTCGATAGCTCTGTTTCTAAAGAGTGAAATTTTTCTTCAAAATCTTCCTGACGATTCCCTTTAAACTGAGTCGAGTCCAAAGGTAGGATTTGACTTAAAGATCTCGATTGAACTTGGATAGATTCTATTTTAATTGCCAATGCACTACTAGCAT
>CABTAV010000035.1:0-12675 GCA_902482895.1 uncultured Streptococcus sp.
ATAAAAATGGGAATGTGGATTATAGCCATGTAGTGATTTCCTATGCAGGGACGAATAAAGATGATCGACTTGACATCCAAACAGATATCCAATCAATAGGATTTGGTGATAGACAGGTATTGTCGGATTTGAAAACAAAGACATTTAGAAAATCTCAATTTCAAACGGCTCTGAGTTTTGCGGAAGAAATTGAAAAAACTTATCCCTCTGCTAAAATTACAACTGCGGGGCATTCGCTTGGAGAGTCTCTGGCTATGTATGTTGCTTTAAAGCGAGGTTATGCCAATGTTGGGTACAACGGACCAGATATTCATAACTTGATTTCAAAAGAAGAAATCAAGTACATGCAAGAACATCCAGAACAATTTCGCAATTACCGTCATAAGTATGATGTTATTGGCAATATTACGGGAAATACGACTCAAACAGCTATATTTCCCTACATCTACCCTGCAAAAGATAACTGGGGTAACAAGTTAGAATATCATAACTTGTCCCAGTGGCGATTTGATGAGAATGGCCAGTTAGTTGATTTGGATGGAAAACGTGTCACAAATCTCAAAGTAACAGCGCTAGCAGCAGCAACAGCAGGTATGTACCGCTACCAAAAAATCAAAAGCTCCCTCTCGGTAGATGGTTTGTCAAGTAGGGAAGAGATATACTTGGATAGCTTGCAGGGAATGGCTCTAGGGGAAGGGATGTCTAATGCAGCTCGAGCTGGTGCAGACGACGTCAAGCACCTTCAAGAGGAGGTGGTGTCAAAAGCACAAGAACTATGGAATCAGCTTGACTTTAGTAGTTTCCGATACCTGAGTTATGATGAAGTCCTATCGACTTTTGCGTCTGCGGGTGTGACTCAGGCTACGATTGTCGGTTCAGTTGAGCAAGATTTTGAGCAAATGAACCAAAAAGCTGAAAAACTAGCCACAGAATTTGATACCCTTAACCAACAGATTATCCAAGTCATTGAGAATAAACTAGCTACAGATAAGGAATTGGCAGGAGAATTTAGAAAATGGAACAGTCGGATTTAGTCTTCCAGAAGTTAAAAGCAAAAGAAAAAGAGTATTATGATTTGGAAGATGAGTATCTAAAGCAGAAAGCAACTTTTACGAATCAACGCAATGAACTCTATGAACGTCGAGACCGCCTTGCCCGAATCGTCGATGACGAAGCTGGCAAGATGACTACTTTTCTTCAAAAAGGACAATATAGTTACCAAGATGGAGAACAGTTTTATAGGAGTTTACAACAATTGATGGAGGATTCTCAGTTTGCGTGTAGGCGTAGAGAAGATGAATTGCAGTATCAAGAGGATTTGTTAAACAGAGATTATCGTAAAAAGCAAGATGAGTTAGAACAGACAATCGGAGATTTAAGGAGGTCATATGCTCGCGCCGTTAAATGAATATTATACAGATGAAGAATATGAATTTGCTTTACGTCAGATGTATCGTATGATGGAGAAGAATAGAATCTATACAATGGCGACAGTAATCTTAAAAGAAAAAAATTCTTTGCAAACAGATTATAAAGAAAAAGTGAGAGAAAGTGCGGAGGAGACAAAAGTCGCTATTGGGAAAATAAAATCACAGATGGATACGGCTATAAAAGGTCAGGTAAAGAAAAAGTTGGAAGAAGTGACAATGGAGAAGTTGTCTCAGTATGATTCCATTTGCTAATTTTTTTAGTGAGTGAATAGAATAATGACTACAAACTGCATGGAGCAGTTTTTTTACTCTTTCTTTTCTATGAAAAATCCCTGCAACCTCTTTCAAATTATGGTAGAATGGAAGCAGTAGAATTAGAAAAGGAAATCGATTATGAAATTTCTTGAATTAAATAAAAAAAGTCATGCGACTAAGCATTTCACTGATAAGCCAGTTGATCCTAAGGATGTGCGTACGGCTATCGAAATTGCAACCTTGGCACCAAGTGCCCACAACAGCCAGCCTTGGAAATTTGTGGTGGTACGTGAGAAAAATGCCGAACTAGCAAAATTGGCTTACGGTTCAAACTATGAACAGGTATCATCAGCGCCTGTAACTATTGCCTTGTTTACAGACACAGATTTGGCTAAACGTGCTCGTAAGATTGCCCGAGTTGGTGGTGCTAACAATTTCTCAGAAGAGCAACTTCAATATTTTATGAAGAATTTGCCTGCTGAATTTGCCCGCTACAATGAACAACAAGTCAGCGACTACCTAGCTCTCAATGCAGGTTTGGTTGCTATGAACTTGGTTTTGGCTCTTACAGACCAAGGAATCGGATCAAATCTTATTCTTGGTTTTGATAAATCAAAAGTCAATGAAGTTTTGGATATCGAAGACCGCTTCCGCCCGGAACTTTTGATTACAGTGGGTTACACAGACGAAAAATTGGAACCAAGCTACCGCTTGCCAGTAGATGAAATCATCGAGAAAAGATAGGAAGAAGAAAAAAATGACAGCAATTGATTTTACAGCAGAAGTAGAAAAACGCAAAGAAGCCCTCTTGGCTGACTTGTTTAGCCTTTTGGAAATCAACTCAGAACGTGATGATAGCAAGGTTGATGCTGAGCATCCATTTGGACCTGGGCCGGTAAAAGCCTTGGAAAAATTCCTTGAAATCGCAGACCGTGATGGCTATCCAACTAAAAATGTTGATAACTACGCAGGACATTTTGAGTTTGGTGATGGCGAAGAAGTTCTCGGAATCTTTGCCCACATGGATGTAGTGCCTGCTGGTAGCGGTTGGGACACAGATCCTTACACACCAACTATCAAAGATGGTCGTCTTTATGCGCGTGGGGCTTCGGATGACAAGGGTCCTACAACAGCTTGTTACTATGGTTTGAAAATCATCAAAGAATTGGGTCTTCCAACTTCTAAAAAAGTTCGTTTCATTGTCGGAACAGACGAAGAATCAGGCTGGGCAGACATGGACTACTACTTTGAACATGTAGGACTTGCAAAACCAGACTTCGGTTTCTCTCCTGACGCTGAATTCCCAATCATCAATGGTGAAAAAGGGAACATCACTGAATACCTCCATTTTGCAGGTGAAAATACTGGTGCAGCTCGTCTTCACAGCTTCACAGGTGGATTGCGTGAAAACATGGTACCTGAATCAGCAACAGCAGTTGTTTCAGGTGACTTGGCTGACTTGCAAGCCAAACTAGATGCCTTTGTTGCAGAACACAAACTCAGAGGAGAAATTCAAGAAGAAGCTGGCCAATACAAGGTGACCATCATTGGTAAATCAGCCCATGGTGCTATGCCTGCTTCAGGTGTTAATGGTGCGACTTACCTTGCCCTCTTCCTCAGCCAGTTTGACTTTGCTGGACCTGCAAAAGACTATCTTGAAATTGCTGGTAAGATTCTTTTGAACGACCATGAGGGTGAAAATCTCAAGATTGCTCATGTGGATGAAAAGATGGGCGCCCTTTCTATGAATGCCGGTGTCTTCCGCTTTGATGAAACAAGTACTGACAATACGATTGCCCTTAATATCCGCTATCCAAAAGGGACAAGCCCAGAGCAGATCAAGTCAATCCTTGAAAACTTGCCAGTTGTTTCTGTTAGCCTTTCTGAACACGGTCACACGCCTCACTATGTGCCAATGGAAGACCCACTGGTGCAAACCTTGTTGAATGTTTATGAAAAACAAACTGGTCTTAAAGGTCACGAGCAAGTCATCGGTGGTGGAACCTTTGGTCGCTTGCTAGAACGAGGTGTTGCCTACGGTGCTATGTTCCCAGACTCAATTGATACCATGCACCAAGCCAATGAATTTATCGCCTTGGACGATCTCTTCCGAGCTGCAGCAATCTATGCCGAAGCTATTTACGAATTGATCAAATAAAACGATAGAAGTCTGAGATTGTATGCTTAGACTTCTTTTTGGAGGGAAAGTAGATGTCTCAAATTGAAAGAATCAAACAGGCTATTATGGCAGATCCGCAGAATGTCAGCTATACAGAGCGTGGCATTGAGCCTCTCTTTGCAGCGCCAAAGACTGCTCGCATCAATATCATCGGTCAGGCACCTGGACTTAAAACCCAAGAAGCAGGCCTTTACTGGAAGGACAAAAGTGGTGATCGTTTGCGGGACTGGCTAGGTGTGGATGAAGATACCTTTTACAATTCAGGATATTTTGCTGTTCTGCCTATGGATTTTTACTTTCCAGGGCATGGTAAGTCAGGAGATTTACCACCGAGAACTGGCTTTTCTGAAAAATGGCATCCACCGCTCTTGCAAGAATTACCAGATATTCAATTGACCCTCTTGATTGGTCAGTATGCTCAGGCTTACTATCTGCATGAGAAAGTCAGTGGCAAGGTGACAGAACGTGTGCATCGGTTTAAGGATTATTTGCCAGATTATTTCCCTCTCGTACACCCATCACCACGAAATCAAATCTGGATGGCCAAAAATCCTTGGTTCGAGTCTGAAGTGGTGCCAGATTTGAAGAAAAGAATTAAAACTATTTTAGGAGAAAAAGAATGAAAGAAGTAGCCTTTGACGCATTTTACCAGCTTTACCAAAACGACCAACTTTCTTTAGTGGACGTGAGAGAAGTGGATGAGTTTGAAACTCTTCATTTAGAAGGTGCTCAGAATCTTCCTCTGAGTCAATTAGCTGATACTTATGATCAATTGGACAAGGACCAGTTACATTATGTTATTTGTAAATCTGGAATGAGATCGGCGCGTGCTTGCCAATTCCTGTCAGAACAAGGTTATGAGGTTATCAATGTACAAGGTGGCATGTTAGCCTTTGAAGAACTTTAAAAATTTGCATTTCTCCTACTTGGTGTGGACTGGGTAGGAGAATTTTATTTTTAGACAATTCTCATTTTTGAGAATCTTGAAAACATTCAATATTTAATTCGTGAAGCTTTTTTCATACTCCTATTCATGATATACTAGGTCAGTATTTTATAAATATGAAGGAGATTTTCATGGCTAAAAAAGGTGCCCTAACAGGTTTACTCCTGTTTGGAATATTTTTTGGTGCGGGGAACTTGATTTTTCCGCCTTCTCTAGGTGCTCTATCTGGAGAACATTTTATTCCTGCCATCGCAGGTTTTGTCTTTTCAGGCGTTGGTATCGCCGTCTTGACTCTTATTATTGGAACGCTAAATCCTAAAGGATATATCTACGAGATTTCAACAAAGATAGCGCCTTGGTTTGCGACTCTTTACCTCTCAGTTCTTTATTTGTCAATCGGTCCATTCTTTGCTATCCCACGTACAGCTACAACAGCTTACGAAGTAGGGATTAGTCCTCTTTTGTCGGATGCAAATAAAGGTCTTGGTTTGATTGTCTTTACAGTTCTGTATTTTGCAGCAGCCTATTTGATTTCGCTTAATCCATCAAAAATTTTGGACCGTATCGGCCGTATTTTAACTCCAGTCTTTGCGATTTTGATTGTTATCTTGGTTGTTCTGGGAGCTTTCAAATACGGTGGAACCAGTCCTCAAGTTGCTTCAACTGCTTATCAAGCTTCTGCCTTTGGTACAGGTTTCCTAGAAGGTTATAATACCTTGGATGCCCTTGCCTCTGTTGCTTTTAGTGTAATCGCAGTTCAAACCTTGAAACAACTTGGCTTCTCAAGTAAGAAAGAATACATTTCAACTATTTGGGTTGTTGGTATCGTTGTTGCCCTTGCCTTCAGTGCTCTTTATATCGGTTTAGGTTTCCTTGGAAATCATTTCCCAGTACCAGCTGAAGCGATGAAGGGTGGAACACCTGGTGTTTACATCTTGTCACAAGCTACTCAAGAAATCTTTGGCTCAACAGCCCAACTCTTCCTTGCAGCTATGGTTACCGTAACCTGCTTCACAACAACGGTTGGTTTGATTGTGTCTACAGCTGAGTTCTTTAACGAACGCTTCCCGCAAATCAGCTACAAGGTTTATGCGACAGCCTTTACCTTGATTGGATTTGCCATTGCTAATTTGGGTCTTGATGCGATTATCAAGTACTCAATTCCAGTACTGGTTATCTTGTACCCAATCACGATTGCTATCGTTATGATTGTCATTGTCAACAAATTTGTAGCTCTTTCAAAACCAGGTATGCAGTTGACAATTGCTGTGGTTACAGCCATTGCCATTGCAAGCGTACTAGGAAGCTCATTTAAAGTTGAGTTTCTTGCAAATCTTGTCAACGCTCTTCCTTTTGCCAAGGCATCACTCCCATGGTTAGTACCAGCCGTTGTCGGAATCTTGCTCTCATTGGTTCTACCAAACAAGCAAGAAAGCGATGTTTTTGAAATGGAATAATCATTAAAATCACTTTTGTAGTCAAGGCTACAGGAGTGATTTTCTTTTTTTATCCGATGATAAATGTGTTATAATAGGTAGCAAAAGAGGTGAAGAAATGAATCAAACAGTAGAATATATCAAAGAACTGACAGCCATTGCGTCGCCAACGGGCTTCACTCGTGAGATTTCGGACTATTTAGTCAAGACTCTAGAAGGTTTGGGTTACCAACCTGTTTGCACAGCTAAGGGCGGTGTCAATGTGACCATCAAAGGGAAAAATGATGAGCAGCACCGCTATGTGACTGCCCATGTAGATACGCTAGGTGCCATTGTCCGTGCTGTCAAAGCAGACGGACGTCTCAAATTGGACCGTATCGGTGGTTTTCCTTGGAACATGATTGAAGGAGAAAACTGTACCGTTCATGTGGCTAGCACAGGTGAAAAAGTATCAGGAACCATCCTCATCCACCAAACTTCTTGCCATGTCTATAAGGATGCAGGAACTGCAGAACGCACTCAGGACAATATGGAAGTGCGTTTGGACGCAAAAGTGACCAATGAAAAAGAAACTCGTGCCTTGGGGATTGAGGTCGGTGATTTTATTAGCTTTGATCCACGAACCGTCGTGACAGAGACAGGTTTTATCAAGTCTCGTCATTTGGATGACAAGGTCAGCGCAGCGATTTTGCTTAACCTGCTTCGTGTTTATAAGGAAGAGAAGATTGAATTACCCGTAACAACTCATTTTGCTTTTTCAGTCTTTGAAGAAGTGGGACATGGGGCTAATTCTAATATTCCTGCTCAGGTAGTAGAATATCTGGCTGTGGATATGGGAGCTATGGGAGATGACCAGCAAACAGACGAATATACAGTGTCTATCTGTGTCAAGGATGCCTCTGGACCTTATCACTATGACTTCCGTCAACATTTGGTTGCTTTGGCTAAAGAGCAAGATATTCCATTTAAGCTGGATATCTATCCGTTTTATGGTTCAGACGCTTCAGCGGCTATGTCTGCAGGTGCAGAAGTCAAACATGCCCTTCTCGGTGCTGGTATCGAGTCTAGTCATTCTTATGAGCGTACTCATATTGATTCGGTGGTCGCAACAGAACGAATGGTTGATGCTTATCTTAAGAGCGCGTTGGTAGACTAATATGTGCCTTATTTGCCAGAGAATTGAGCTCATCAAGAAGGGAGAAAATCCCTATTTTGTCAAAGAGTTGGAAACAGGCTATCTTGTGATTGGAGACCACCAGTATTTTGCAGGTTATAGTCTCTTTCTAGCCAAGGAACATGTCACCGAATTGCACCATTTGAAAAAGGAGACAAGACTCCGTTTTCTAGAAGAAATGAGTGTGGTCCAAGAGGCGGTTGCTAAGGCCTTTGCTGCTGAGAAAATGAATATCGAACTGCTAGGAAATGGCGATGCCCATCTTCATTGGCATCTGTTTCCTAGACGAAGAGGTGACATGAATGGTCACGGTCTCAATGGACGTGGTCCAGTCTGGTGGGTTCCCTTTGAAGAAATGACAGCAGAAACCTGCCAAGCAAAACCGGATGAGATTAAACAATTAGTCAAACGTTTATCGTCAGAAGTAGATAAACTATTAGAAATAAAGGAGTAGAAATGAAAAAAAGATACCTTATCTTGACAGCCTTGCTAGCCTTGAGTCTAGCAGCTTGTTCACAAGAAAAAGCAAAAAATGAAGATGGCTCAGCTAAGACAGAGCAAACTGCTAAAGCTGATGGAACAGTTGGAAGTAAGTCTCAAGGAGCTGCCCAGAAAAAAGCAGAAGTGGTTAATAAAGGAGACTACTACAGCATCCAAGGGAAATACGATGAAATCATCGTAGCCAATAAACACTACCCATTGTCAAAAGACTATAATCCAGGGGAAAATCCAACAGCCAAGGCTGAGTTGGTCAAACTCATCAAAGCGATGCAAGAGGCAGGTTTCCCAATTAGTGACCATTACAGTGGCTTTAGAAGTTATGAAACTCAGACCAAGCTCTATCAAGATTATGTTAATCAAGACGGAAAGGCAGCTGCTGACCGTTACTCTGCCCGACCTGGCTATAGTGAACACCAAACTGGCTTGGCCTTTGATGTTATTGGGACTGATGGTGATTTAGTAACAGAAGAAAAAGCAGCCCAATGGCTCTTGGACCATGCAGCTGATTATGGCTTTGTTGTCCGTTATCTCAAAGGTAAAGAAAAAGAAACAGGCTATATGGCTGAAGAATGGCACCTTCGTTATGTCGGAAAAGAAGCAAAAGAAATTGCAGAGAGTGGACTCAGTTTGGAAGAATACTACGGCTTTGAAGGCGGAGATTACGTCGATTAAAAAATAAACTTTTCTCTTGCAATTCTAGATAAATAGTGTATAATAGATAGGTATGTGTAAAGCATACTTGTGGGAGGTAAAAATCTCTAATTACCGCCAAAACCACAAAGGAGGATTTAAAAATGGCTAAAAAAGTCGAAAAACTTGTAAAATTGCAAATCCCTGCTGGTAAAGCTACACCAGCTCCACCGGTTGGACCTGCTCTTGGTCAAGCTGGTATCAACATCATGGGATTCACAAAAGAGTTCAACGCTCGTACAGCTGACCAAGCTGGTATGATCATTCCAGTTGTTATCTCAGTTTACGAAGATAAATCATTTACTTTCATCACTAAAACACCACCAGCTGCTGTTCTTTTGAAAAAAGCTGCAGGTGTTGAAAAAGGATCAGGTACACCTAACAAAACTAAAGTTGCTACAGTTACTCGTGCACAAGTACAAGAAATTGCAGAAACTAAGATGCCAGATTTGAACGCAGCAAACGTAGAGTCTGCAATGCGTATGATCGAAGGTACTGCTCGTTCTATGGGATTCACTGTTGTTGACTAATCAATAACACAGTAGAAAATCTCACAGCAGTCTATTAGTTGCTTTTCATACTAGGCAAGTGACTGAAGCTTGTACTTGGGTACAGCAAGGGAGCTTAACGAAGTAGGAAAAGAAAAATAATAGACTGAAAACCCGCAAGACTTCATCATTTCGAGGAGTGACGTGGGAGATGAAAATCGATTGAACCACTTACAAGGAGAATAGAAAATGGCTAAAAAAAGCAAACAACTTCGTGCTGCTCTTGAGAAAATCGACAGCACAAAAGCATACAGCGTAGAAGAAGCTGTAGCACTTGCAAAAGAAACTAACTTTGCAAAATTTGACGCAACTGTAGAAGTTGCTTACAACTTGAACATTGACGTTAAAAAAGCTGACCAACAAATCCGTGGAGCAATGGTATTGCCAAACGGTACTGGTAAAACTTCACGCGTTCTTGTTTTCGCACGTGGTGCAAAAGCTGAAGAAGCAAAAGCTGCTGGTGCAGACTTTGTTGGTGAAGATGACCTTGTTGCTAAAATCAACGATGGTTGGTTGGACTTCGACGTAGTTATCGCTACACCTGACATGATGGCTCTTGTTGGACGTCTTGGACGTGTCCTTGGACCACGTAACTTGATGCCAAACCCTAAAACTGGTACTGTAACAATGGATGTTGCTAAAGCAGTTGAAGAGTCTAAAGGTGGTAAAATCACTTACCGTGCTGACCGTGCAGGTAACGTTCAAGCTATCATCGGTAAAGTATCATTTGAAGCTGAAAAATTGGTTGAAAACTTCAAAGCTTTCAACGAAACAATCCAAAAAGCAAAACCAGCTACAGCTAAAGGAACTTACGTAACAAACTTGACTATCACAACTACTCAAGGTGTTGGTATCAAAGTTGACGTAAACTCACTTTAATCAGTAGTTTATAACAGAGAACGAGTGCGAAAGTGCTCGTTTTTTTGATTAGAACGGGCATGTTGTTTATGAGAAGCAAGTCCTCTGTGGGTGTCCGCTACCGGTGAAGCCAATAGCGATTCCCAAGCCTGACTATCGTGAGGTAGCGGGGAGAGGAAGGGATAGCGAAATCGTGGCTCTACGAACAGAAAGGTGGAGGTTCATAGAGCGGATGAAGATGAGAGCAATTCCAAAGTACAAAAATAGTCGTAACCTGAATGTGTAAATGATGGGAGGAGTTGAATTCGAACTAGAGAAGTGACTAATAGATTTATGCTATAGTCATGGCAGACTGTATGCGTTTGATTATAGTTCATCAAAAACTAGATTAGAATTATTAGATAATATCATTTTATGTTATAATGAAGAAAAAACAGAGGTGTTCAAATGTCAGAAGCAGGTCATAAGTTTTTAGCGAAACTGGGGAAAAAACGCTTACGTCCAGGTGGAAAACGTGCCACAGATTGGTTAATTGCAGAAGGAGGATTTTCAAAAGAAAAGAGAATACTAGAAGTTGCGTGTAATAGGGGAACTACAGCAATTGAGTTGGCACAGCGTTTTGGTTGTAAGATAACTGCTGTTGATATGGATGGACAAGCTTTAGAAGCGGCTAAAAAATCTGCTGAAACGGCAGGTGTTGGTCATTTAATCAGGTTTGAAAGAGCCAATGCAATGAAACTTCCTTATGAAGATGCTAGTTTTGATATTGTTATAAATGAAGCTATGCTGACTATGCAAGCCGATCAAGCTAAGAAAAAATGTGTAATGGAGTATCTAAGGTTTTTAAAACCTGAAGGTCTTCTCTTGACACATGATGTGCTTCTTAAGGAAGCTAAAGAGTCTGTTAGACAGGAACTGTCACAAGCAATTCATGTAAATGTAGGTCCTTTAACTCAAGATGGTTGGGAAGAGGTGATGATAGAATCAGGTTATCGTGATGTGAAAGTATTGACTGGTGAAATGACATTAATGAAATTATCAGGTATGATTTATGACGAAGGTTGGCTAGGAACTTTGAAAATTTTTGTAAATGCTTGTAAAAAGGAGAATAGAAAGCAGTTTTTAACGATGTATAAAATGTTTGCTAAGAATAAGCAGAAACTGGGCTTTATTGCTATGGCTAGTTATAAATCGTCAAATCGTTAGATAATTATTGAAGTTAACTTTTCCTTTTTTCTTTCTTAAAAAATATGCTATAATAGAGAGTAAAAAACTTTGAAAGAAAGAAAAAGATGAATTTAAAAGATTACATTGCAACAATTGAAAATTATCCAAAGGAAGGAATTACCTTCCGTGATATCAGTCCTTTGATGGCTGATGGAAATGCTTATAGCTACGCTGTTCGTGAAATCGTTCAGTATGCTACTGACAAGAAAATCGATATGATCGTAGGTCCTGAGGCTCGTGGCTTTATCGTGGGTTGTCCAGTTGCCTTTGAGTTGGGAATTGGTTTTGCACCTGTTCGTAAGCCAGGGAAATTGCCACGTGAAGTTATTTCTGCTGACTATGAAAAAGAGTACGGTGTTGATACCTTGACTATGCACGCGGATGCCATCAAGCCAGGTCAACGTGTTCTTATCGTAGACGACCTCTTGGCGACAGGTGGAACTGTTAAGGCAACCATTGAGATGATTGAAAAACTTGGTGGTGTTGTGGCAGGTTGTGCCTTCCTTGTTGAATTGGATGAATTGAACGGCCGTGAAAAAATCGGTGACTACGACTACAAAGTTTTGATGCATTATTAATGAAAAACAGTCCTTAGGGCTGTTTTCTCTACATTAGGATATAAAAATAGACTATAGCTAGTTAGAGAAAAACTATAATTGAAAACTATATCTTCTTGCAGTATAATAAAAGGACTAAGTGTTTGAGATTTAGTTTCATACTCAATGAAAATCAAAGAGCAAACTAGGAAACTAGCCGCAGGCTGCTCAAAGTACAGCTTTGAGGTTGCAGATAAAACTGACGAAGTCAGCTCAAAACACTGTTTTGAGGTTGCAGATAGAACTGACGAAGTCAGTAACATATATCTACGGAAAGGCAACGTTGACGAGGTTTGAAGAGATTTTCGAAGAGTTTCAAACATATGCAATGATTCCTGAAAGAGTACAGTTAGGAGAGGGTTATGCCGATTCGAATTGATAAAAAATTACCAGCTGTTGAGATTTTACGGACAGAGAATATCTTTGTCATGGATGATCAACGTGCAGCCCACCAAGATATCCGTCCTTTGAAGATTTTAATTTTAAATCTCATGCCACAGAAAATGGTCACAGAAACCCAGTTGTTGCGCCATTTGGCGAATACTCCCCTACAACTGGATATTGATTTTCTCTATATGGAGAGCCATCGTTCTAAGACAACTCGTTCCGAGCACATGGAGACCTTCTATAAAACTTTTCCTGAAGTTAAGGACGAGTATTTTGATGGGATGATTATCACGGGTGCTCCAGTTGAGCATTTACCATTTGAGGAAGTGGACTATTGGGAGGAATTCAGTCAGGTAATCGAGTGGTCCAAGACCCATGTCTATTCGACCCTTCATATCTGTTGGGGAGCTCAGGCTGGTCTTTATCTGCGCTATGGAGTGGAAAAATA
>CABTAV010000036.1:0-12581 GCA_902482895.1 uncultured Streptococcus sp.
TATCACTCAGCGAGGGAAGGTTTCTTACCAACGGATTGAGGATCTTTTGTCTCAGGAATCACCTGTACAAGACCCTGAGTTTCCTTTAGATGGCATTGAAAACGGGCGCTTGCAGTACGATATTGATAGCTTTGCCTTTGAAAATGAGGAAACACTGACAAATGTTCACTTTAGTTTGGAAAAAGGGCAAACATTGGGATTAGTTGGTCAGACAGGCTCTGGGAAAACGTCCTTGATTAAACTCCTCTTGCGTGAATACGATGTGGATAAGGGAGCCATTTATCTAAACGGTCACGACATTCGTGACTATCGTCTGACAGACCTTCGCAGTCTCATGGGCTATGTCCCTCAGGACCAATTTCTCTTTGCGAGCTCTATCTTAGACAATATCCGCTTTGGAAATCCGAACTTACCTCTTTCAGCAATCGAGGAGGCAACGAAGTTAGCCCAAGTTTATCAAGATATTGTAGCCATGCCTCAAGAATTTGATACGTTGATTGGTGAAAAGGGAGTCAGTCTCTCAGGTGGTCAAAAGCAACGTCTGGCCATGAGTCGGGCTATGATTTTAGACCCTGATATCTTGATTTTGGATGATTCTTTGTCAGCCGTGGATGCCAAGACAGAGTATGCGATTATCGACAACCTCAAGGAGACGCGAAAGGACAAGACAACCATTATCACGGCTCATCGACTCAGTGCAGTTGTCCATGCAGATTTGATTTTGGTTCTGCAAAATGGTCAAATTATCGAACGTGGTAGGCACGAAGACCTGCTAGCCATGGATGGCTGGTATGCCCAAACCTACCAGTCTCAGCAACTGGAAATGAAGGGAGAAGAAGATGCAGAATAAGAAAGAACAATGGGCTGTATTGAAGCGCTTGGTGTCCTATCTTAAGCCCTATGGACTCCTGACCTTTTTGGCACTCAGTTTTCTCCTCGCGACTACGGTCATTAAAAGCGTCATTCCTCTGGTTGCCTCCCACTTTATAGACCAGTATCTCAGCAATCTCAACCAACTCGCTGTGACCGTTTTGCTGGCCTACTATGGCCTTTATATCCTACAAACTCTGGTCCAGTATGTCGGCAATCTTCTCTTTGCGCGGGTGTCTTACAGTATTGTTAGGGATATTCGTCGCGATGCCTTTGCTAATATGGAGAAGCTAGGCATGTCTTATTTTGACAAGACGCCAGCAGGCTCCATCGTCTCTCGTTTGACCAATGATACTGAGACCATCAGCGATATGTTTTCAGGGATTTTATCTAGCTTTATCTCTGCAGTTTTCATCTTTCTGACAACTCTTTATACCATGTTGGTGTTGGATTTTCGTTTGACAGCATTAGTCTTGATCTTTCTCCCCTTGATCTTCCTTTTGGTCAATCTCTATCGGAAAAAATCCGTCAAGATTATCGAAAAAACCAGAAGTCTCTTGTCAGATATCAATAGCAAGCTGGCTGAAAACATTGAGGGAATTAGAATAATCCAGGCCTTTAATCAAGAGAAGCGCCTGCAGGCGGAATTCGATGAAATCAACCAAGAACACTTGGTCTATGCCAACCGTTCTGTAGCCTTGGATGCCCTCTTTTTGCGCCCTGCCATGAGTTTGCTGAAACTCCTAGGATACGCTGTTTTGATGGCCTATTTTGGCTATCGTGGTCTTTATCTGGGAATAACGGCAGGAACCATGTATGCCTTTATCCAGTATATCAATCGTCTCTTTGATCCCTTGATTGAAGTGACGCAAAACTTCTCAACCCTGCAAACGTCTATGGTTTCTGCAGGTCGTGTCTTTTCCCTGATAGACGAGAGGACCTATGAACCTCTTCAAGAAAATGGCCAGGCTAAAGTCAAAGAAGGCAATATCCGTTTTGAACATGTGTGTTTCTCATATGACGGGAAACATCAGATTCTGGATGATATTTCCTTTTCGGTTAACAAGGGTGAAACCATTGCATTTGTAGGCCATACAGGTTCAGGGAAATCTTCGATTATTAATGTCCTCATGCGCTTTTATGAATTTCAATCAGGGCGAGTTCTCTTGGACGATGTGGATATTAGGGACTACAGTCAGGAAGAGCTGAGAAAAAACATCGGTCTGGTCTTGCAGGAACCCTTCCTCTATCATGGAACCATTAAGTCCAATATCGCCATGTACCAAGACATTAGTGATGAGCAGGTCCAGGCTTCTGCAGCCTTCGTGGATGCAGATTCCTTTATTCAAGACCTTCCTCAGGGTTACGACTCACCTGTGTCCGAGCGTGGTTCGAGCTTTTCAACTGGACAGCGCCAGCTTCTTGCCTTTGCTAGAACAGTTGCCAGTCAGCCCAAAATCTTGATTTTGGATGAAGCGACAGCAAATATTGACTCTGAAACAGAAAGTCTGGTTCAAGCTTCACTGGCTAAGATGAGACAGGGACGAACAACCATTGCTATCGCTCACCGCCTTTCTACCATCCAAGACGCCAACTGTATCTATGTTTTGGACAAGGGGCGCATCATCGAGAGCGGAAGCCATGAGGAACTTTTGGCCTTGGGAGGAACCTATCACAAGATGTATAGTTTGCAGGCAGGGGCCATGTCTTAATACTCTTTGATTTTCATTGAGTGTAAGAAGGAAATCCTTCAAATTACAGATTTCTTTCACCGCCTTTTCCATTTTGTGGTATAATGAAAAATGTTGACAAATAGTATAATAAAAACAAAGGAGAAACAGCATGCTGAAATGGGAAGACTTGCCCGTGGAAATGAAATCAAGCGAGGTTGAGTCTTACTACCAGCTTGTCTCTAAAAGGAAGGGTTCGCTGATTTTCAAGCGTTGTTTGGACTGGGTTTTGGCCTTGGTTGTACTGGTTCTGACCTCTCCCATCTTTCTCATCTTGAGCATTTGGATCAAGTTGGATAGCAAGGGGCCAGTGATTTACAAGCAAGAGCGCGTGACCCAGTACAATCGACCTTTCAAGATTTGGAAGTTCCGTACCATGGTGACGGATGCGGATAAAAAAGGAAGTCTGGTGACTTCTGCTAACGATAGCCGCATTACCAAGGTTGGCAATTTTATCCGCCGTGTGCGTTTGGACGAACTGCCTCAGTTGGTCAATGTCCTTAAAGGTGAGATGTCCTTTGTCGGTACACGACCTGAAGTGCCACGCTACACAGAGCAGTATAGCCCTGAAATGATGGCGACTTTGCTTTTACCAGCAGGGATTACCTCTCCAGCCAGCATCAACTACAAGGATGAGGACACCATCATCAGTCAAATGACGGAGAAAGGTTTGTCAGTTGACCAGGCCTATGTCGAACACGTCCTGCCTGAAAAGATGCGCTATAACCTTGCCTATCTCCGAGAGTTTAGTTTCCTTGGAGACATCAAAATCATGTTTCAAACCGTGTTTGAAGTGCTAAAATAAAGTAGTCATGAGAAAATGAGTACAGATAAAAGGAGCAAATCAATGCCAAATTACAATATTCCATTTTCACCACCCGATATTACGGAAGCAGAAATTGCTGAAGTAGCGGATACCCTGCGTTCTGGTTGGATCACAACAGGTCCTAAGACAAAAGAACTAGAGCGTCGCTTGTCTCAATATACACAGACACCTAAGACCGTCTGCCTCAACTCTGCGACTGCCGCTCTTGAGTTGATTTTGCGCGTCTTGGAAGTGGGACCTGGTGATGAAGTCATCGTTCCAGCCATGACTTATACAGCTTCATGTAGTGTCATCACTCACGTAGGAGCGACCCCTGTCATGGTGGATATCCAAGCAGATACGTTTGAGATGGACTATGACCTGCTGGAGCAAGCTATCACTGAAAAGACCAAGGTGATCATCCCAGTAGAGCTTGCAGGGATTGTTTGCGACTACGACCGTTTGTTCCAAGTTGTGGAGAAGAAACGTGATCTCTTTACCGCTTCAAGCAAGTGGCAAAAAGCCTTTAACCGTATCGTGATTGTTTCTGATAGTGCCCATGCTTTGGGATCTACTTATAAAGGGCAACCAGCTGGTTCTATCGCTGACTTTACTTCCTTCTCATTCCACGCCGTTAAGAACTTTACAACTGCAGAAGGTGGAAGTGCCACTTGGAAAGCCAATCCAGCGATTGACGACGAAGAGATGTACAAGGAATTCCAAATTCTTTCCCTTCACGGGCAAACTAAGGATGCTCTTGCCAAGATGCAACTGGGTTCATGGGAATACGATATCGTCACACCAGCCTACAAGTGTAATATGACCGATATTATGGCTTCCCTTGGTTTGGTACAATTGGACCGCTACCCAAGTTTGCTAGAACGTCGTAAGGAGATCGTGAACCGCTATGATCGTGGTTTTGCAGGTTCTCGTATCCATCCATTGGCACACAAGACTGAAACTGTCGAATCTTCACGCCACCTCTACATCACCCATGTAGAAGGAGCGAGTTTAGAAGAACGCAATCTTATTATCCAAGAATTAGCTAAAGCAGGAATTGCAAGCAATGTCCACTACAAACCGCTTCCGCTTTTGACAGCCTATAAGAATCTTGGTTTTGATATGGCGAACTATCCTAAGGCTTATGCCTTCTTTGAAAATGAAATTACGCTCCCTCTTCACACTAAATTAAGCGATGAAGAAGTGGACTATATCATTGAGACTTTCAAAACAGTTTCTGAAAAAGTACTAGCTTCATCAAAAAAATTGTAAAAAAGTCTTGACAAAGAAAAAACAAAGTATTAAAATAAGTTCAATAAATCAGAAAAGTAATTATTTTTGATCTTCAGGGAGCCTGTGGTGATTGTGAACAGGTGGTTGGAAGTAGTGAAAGTGGGCTGATTTTAAAAATGAATTTGAAACAATGAAAGTTCGGTGCGCACACCTTACAGTGCAACTTGTTGTTAGACAAGGTAGAGATGTAAAGGGGATAGTCCCTTTATAATTGAGGTGGCACCGCGTTACCAACGCCCTCACATGGAAGTATATTCTGTGTGTGGGTTTTTTTCATATCTTGAAATCAATACTGAAAGAGGAAAATTTTATGACAACTAAAGGTTATTTTGGACAATTTGGTGGTAGTTTTGTACCGGAGCCGATTCAGGCTTTGTTGGATGAGTTGGAAGTGACATTTGACAAATACAAGGATGATCCAGAATTTTTGGCAGAATTTCGCCATTACTTGAAGGATTATTCAGGTCGCGAAACACCGCTCTATTTTGCAGAAAGTTTGACAGAGCATCTAGGTGGTGCTAAGATTTATCTCAAACGTGAAGATCTTAACCACCTTGGCTCTCACAAACTCAATAACGTTTTAGGACAAATTCTTTTGGCTAAACGCATGGGCAAAAAACGAGTAATCGCAGAAACAGGAGCTGGTCAGCACGGGGTTGCGACAGCAGCGGCTGCAGCCAAGTTTGGTATGGCCTGTGATGTCTACATGGGGGCAGAGGATGTGGAACGTCAACGTCTCAATGTTTTCCGTATGGAGATGATGGGAGCAACTGTTCACGCAGTTGAAACGGGAACACGAACTCTTAAGGATGCGGTTGATGCAGCCTTTGGAGCATGGATGAATGACTTGGAAGCCTTCTATGTTCTGGGATCTGCTGTGGGACCTCACCCATATCCAACCATTGTTCATGAGTTCCAAAAGGTCATCAGTGAAGAATCTCGCTGTCAAATCTTAGAAAAAGAAGGTCGTTTACCAGACTACGTTATTGCCTGTGTAGGTGGTGGTTCTAATGCTATTGGTGCTTTTTCTCAGTATGTGGCTGATGAAGAAGTTAAATTGGTTGGGGTTGAAGCTGCTGGTCACGGACTTGATACAGACAAGCACGCAGCTACTATGACAAAAGGTAGTATCGGAATTGTCGACGGCATGAAGACTTATGCAGTCTTTAAGGAAGATGGAGAGCTAGCTCCAGTTTACTCTATCTCAGCTGGACTGGACTATCCAGGTGTTGGCCCAGAGCACGCCTACTTCAAAGATTCAGGTCGCGTGGAATATGTGGCTGCGACGGATGAAGAAGCTGTTCAGGCTCTCCTCCTTCTCAGCAAGACTGAAGGAATTATCCCAGCGATTGAAAGTTCGCACGCTATCGCAGAAGCAGTTAAACGTGCACCGAAACTAAGTAAAGACGACATTATCATCATCAATGTCTCTGGTCGTGGAGACAAGGATGTAGCTGCAATTGCGGACTACCTAGAAGCTAAAAAATAAAAGATGGAAAAATTACAGTCTTTTCTCTCACAGAGAGCTTGTGGTTGCTGAAAACAAGCAGAGAAAGCTGTAAGGTTGGGTCCATCTGAAACGAGAGAAGAAAACATAATTCTCAAGGGAGTGCCCTTTATCGCACAGCCTGTTACAGAACCTTTCTAAGACAGGAATGAGAGATAGGAGAAATCCTATAATTGAGGTGGCACCGCGAATTTCGTCCTCACGCAAGTTATTTTGCGTGGGGATTTTTATATATTTATCGTAGATATGGCTATCAGTTTTAAATTATGCTTTATCACTAGATAAATTTCTATAAAATATTTGCGAACGAAGTGAGCATTAAACCGCTATTTCCCGCCATAGTGGTATCCTATAGAAGCAAATATGCTTCTATAGGACGGAATTTTTGAGAGTAAAATAGTTCGGGGAACTATTTTAGCCTGAGCCTAGAAATGAATGAGCGAGGAGCTCAAAATTAGGTCTTTCATTTCCTGGATTGCTAAAATCATCCACTGGATAATTTTACCTCCCGTCCGCACTATTTAAGGGAAATAGAAAAAGATAAAAAATTAAAAATAAGGAACTGAAAGGGAAATTACAATGGAACGAATCATTCATGGAGATGTCTTATCACCAATCTTGGCTTATATGCGCCTAAAGGGGCAACACAAGGTTATCTTAGAGAGTATTCCGAGAGACAAGGAAACCGCTCGTTTTTCTATCTTAGCCTATAATCCAGTTTTTGAGATTAAGTTTGAAAATGGAGTTCTTTATCAAAATGGTCAAGTGATTGATCGGGATCCCTTGGATTTCCTTTATGAAGTGACTCATAAGAACCAGCACCATTCAGACCTACCTTTTGGTGGGGGAGCCATTGGATTTGTTGGCTACGATATGATTTCGCTTTATGAAGAAATTGGTCAAATTCCTGAAGATACCATTGGAACGCCAGACATGCATTTCTTTGTTTATGAGAGCTACATGGTTTTTGACCACAAGAAGGAAAAAATCCATGTTATCGAGGATGCTCTTTATAGCAATCGCAGTCAAGAAGACTTGAAAAAAGCCTTGAACCAAGTGCTTGAGGAATTACGCATCCCTGCTCCAAATGAATTTGAAGACTTGGATTTATCTCCGCTGGACTTCAAACCGCACATTGCTCCTCAGAAGTTTGAGGAAATGGTGGAAACCGCTCGCGACTTGATTCGTAACGGAGATATGTTCCAATGCGTACTCAGTCAACGCTTCTCAGCAGAAGTTACTGGAAATCCATTTGACTTCTACAGAAATCTCCGCGTGACCAACCCATCTAATTACCTATATTTCTATGATTTTGGGGATTATCAAATCATCGGTGCCAGTCCTGAAAGTTTGGTTTCTGTTAAAAATGGCATCGTGACAACCAATCCGATTGCCGGTACACGACCAAGAGGAACAACGGATGAAGAGGATAAGGCTTTGGCGACAGATTTACTTTCTGATGAGAAGGAAACAGCAGAACATCGGATGTTGGTAGACTTGGGGCGTAATGATATTGGCCGCATCTCTGAAACGGCCAGTGTCCAAGTCACCAAGTATATGGAAGTGGAGCTCTTCCGCTATGTTATGCATTTGACCAGCGTGGTGAAAGGGCGTTTGCTTCCAGAACTCACTGCCATGGATGCTTTGAAATCTACACTTCCAGCTGGAACAGTGTCAGGAGCACCAAAGATTCGGGCTATGAGACGCATCTATGAACTGGAAACGGAAAAACGGGGTGTATACGCAGGAGCAATCGGCTACTTGTCTGCGACGGGTGATATGGATTTCGCCATCGCCATCCGAACTATGATTCTCAAAAATCAAACAGCCTATGTGCAGGCTGGGGCAGGGATTGTCTACGACTCTATCGCAAAAAACGAATACCAAGAAACCATTAATAAGGCAAAATCTATGACTAGAATTGGAGAACTAAGACCATGATTTTATTGATTGACAACTATGATTCTTTTACCTATAACTTGGCGCAATACATCGGGAATTTTGCAGAAGTGCAGGTCTTGAGAAATGATGATCCCAAGCTGTATGAAGAAGCTGAAAAAGCAGATGGTCTGGTCTTTTCTCCTGGTCCTGGTTGGCCAGTTGATGCTGGTAAGATGGAAGACATGATTCGTGACTTTGCAGGCAAGAAGCCAATTCTAGGGATTTGTTTGGGTCACCAAGCCATCGCAGAAGTCTTTGGTGGGAAGCTAGGTTTGGCACCAAAAGTCATGCATGGGAAACAGAGCAATATCAGCTTTGAAGCCCCATCTGTTTTGTATCAAGGCATCGAGGACGGCCGTGCGGTCATGCGTTACCACAGTATTTTAATTGAAGAAATGCCAGAAGAGTTTGAAGTGACAGCTCGTTCGACTGATGATCAGGCCATTATGGGAATTCAACACAAAAATCTACCAATTTATGGTTTCCAGTACCATCCAGAAAGTATCGGAACGCCAGATGGTTTGTCTTCTATTCGGAATTTTATCGAAAAGGTTGTAAAGTGAGGAAACTAGGATGAAAGAGATTATTGAAAAACTAGCAAAATTTGAAAATCTATCAGGTGTGGAAATGACGGACGTCATTGAGCGTATCGTAACTGGACGTGTAACAGAGGCGCAGATTGCTTCTCTCCTTTTGGCTCTTAAGATGAAGGGAGAAACACCTGAAGAGCGCACAGCCATTGCTCAAGTCATGAGAGGGCATGCTCAACATATTCCAACTGAAATCCATGATGCCATGGACAACTGTGGTACAGGTGGGGACAAGTCTTTCAGCTTTAACATTTCGACAACTGCAGCCTTTGTCTTGGCTGGTGGTGGTGTTCACATGGCAAAACACGGTAACCGCTCGATTTCTTCTAAATCTGGTTCTGCAGATGTCCTAGAAGCCTTGGGTATCAATTTAGATCTCAAACCAGCTGAACTTGGTAAGGTCTTTGATAAAACTGGAATCGTCTTTCTATTTGCCAAAAATATGCACCCAGCCATGAAATACATCATGCCAGCTCGTTTGGAATTGGGGATTCCAACGATTATGAACTTGACTGGTCCCCTGATTCACCCAATGGCCTTGGAAACACAGCTTCTTGGTATTAGTCGTCCAGAACTGCTAGAAAGTACAGCTCAGGTTTTGAAAAATATGGGTCGCAAACGTGCCATCGTAGTTGCTGGACCAGAAGGACTAGATGAAGCTGGCTTGAACGGA
The DNA here is from genome assembly GCA_902482895.1 of uncultured Streptococcus sp. Lineage (GTDB taxonomy): Bacteria > Bacillota > Bacilli > Lactobacillales > Streptococcaceae > Streptococcus. The sequence continues at coordinate 9,410 of CABTAV010000036.1, forward strand.
ACAACCAAGATTGCTCTTCTTGAAAATGGCGAAATCACCTTGTCAAGCTTTACTCCAGAGGATTTGGGGATGGAGCGCTACGCTATCGAAGATATTCGTGGTGGGAATGCTCAGGAAAATGCAGAAATTTTGCTCAGCGTTCTGAAGAACGAAGCAAGTCCATTCTTGGAAACGACAGTTTTAAATGCTGGTCTTGGTTTCTATGCTAATGGTAAGGTAGATAATATCAAGGAAGGAGTTGCCTTGGCCCGTCAAGTGATTGCTAGTGGCAAGGCCCTTGAAAAACTCAGACTGTTACAGGAGTACCAAAAATGAGTCAGGAATTTTTAGCACGAATTTTGGAGCAGAAGGCGCGTGAGGTGGAGCAGATGGAGCTGGAGGAAATCCAGCCTCTGCGTCAGACCTATCGCTTGGCTGACTATCTAAAACAACACCAAGACCGCTTGCAGGTAATCGCTGAGGTCAAGAAAGCTAGCCCTAGTCTGGGAGATATCAATCTCGATGTGGATATCGTGCAACAGGCCCAAACTTATGAAGCGAACGGAGCAGTGATGATTTCTGTTCTGACAGATGAAGTATTCTTTAAAGGACATTTAGATTATCTACGAGATATTTCCAGTCAGGTAGAGATTCCGACGCTCAACAAGGACTTTATCATCGATGAAAAGCAAATCATCCGTGCTCGAAATGCTGGTGCGACAGTTATCTTACTCATTGTCGCTGCCTTGTCAGAAGAACGCCTCAAGGAACTGTACGACTATGCAACAGAGCTTGGTCTGGAAGTTTTGGTGGAGACTCACAATCTAGCTGAACTAGAGGTGGCCCACAAACTTGGTGCTGAGATTATTGGGGTCAATAACCGCAACTTGACCACCTTTGAAGTCGATTTGCAGACCAGTGTAGACTTGGCCCAGCACTTTGAAGAAGGTCGCTATTACATTTCTGAATCTGCTATTTTTACAGGGCAGGATGCGGAACGAGTAGTACCATACTTTAACGGAATTTTAGTTGGGACAGCTCTCATGCAGGCAGAAGATGTGGCCCAGAGAATCAAGGAGTTGCAGATTGACAAAGGTTAAAATTTGCGGATTATCGACCGAAAGAAGCGGTGGAGACAGCCGTGTCAGCAGGAGCCGACTATATCGGTTTTGTCTTTGCACCTAGTAAAAGACAGGTAACCTTGGATCAGGCTGTCGAGTTGGTAAAGCTCATTCCTGCAGATGTAAAAAAGGTTGGTGTATTTGTTTCACCAAGTCGGGCTCAACTGCTAGAAGTCATTGACAAAGTTGGCTTGGACTTGGTTCAAGTTCACGGTCAGGTGGCAGATAATTTATTTGAGAATTTGCCTTGTGCCAGTATTCAGGCTGTGCAGGTGGATGGAGAGGGTCATGTGCCCAATTCTCAGGCAGACTATCTACTCTTTGATGCCCCTGTGGCTGGGAGTGGCCAGACCTTTGACTGGGGGCAACTAGATACGGCAGAACTAGTTCAGCCATTTTTCATCGCAGGTGGGCTTAATGAAGACAATGTAGTACAAGCAATTCAACACTTTACTCCCTATGCAGTAGATGTATCGAGCGGAGTGGAGACAGATGGACAAAAAGATCATGAAAAAATTAGAAGATTTATAGAGAGGGCAAAGAATGGCATATCAGGAACCAAATAAAGATGGATTTTACGGAAAATTCGGCGGACGTTTTGTCCCAGAAACATTGATGACAGCAGTTTTAGAGTTGGAGAAGGCCTATCGTGAAAGTCAGGCAGACCCAAGTTTCCAAGAGGAATTAAACCAACTCTTACGCCAGTACGTGGGACGTGAAACTCCCCTTTACTACGCAAAAAATTTGACCCAGCATATCGGCGGAGCCAAGATTTATCTTAAACGTGAAGACCTTAACCATACAGGGGCTCACAAGATTAACAATGCCTTAGGACAAGTTTTGCTTGCCAAACGCATGGGTAAAAAGAAAATTATAGCTGAGACAGGTGCTGGTCAGCACGGTGTAGCAACTGCAACAGCTGCTGCCCTCTTTAACATGGAATGTACCATCTATATGGGTGAAGAGGATGTTAAACGCCAAGCCCTCAATGTGTTCCGTATGGAGCTTTTGGGAGCTACGGTTGAGGCAGTGACAGACGGTTCGCGCGTGCTCAAGGATGCGGTCAATGCAGCCCTCCGTTCATGGGTAGCTAATATCGATGATACCCACTATATCCTTGGTTCTGCCTTGGGGCCTCATCCATTCCCAGAAATCGTTCGTGACTTCCAAAGCGTTATTGGTCGAGAGGCTAAACAACAGTACCGTGACTTGACAGGACAAGATCTGCCAGATGCTTTAGTAGCCTGTGTTGGTGGTGGTTCTAATGCTATCGGGCTCTTCCATCCATTTGTAGAAGATGAGTCAGTAGCCATGTATGGAGCTGAAGCAGCTGGACTTGGTGTAGACACAGAGCACCACGCAGCTACCTTGACCAAGGGTCGTCCGGGTGTCCTTCACGGTTCCCTCATGGATGTACTCCAAGATGCTCATGGTCAAATTCTTGAAGCCTTCTCTATCTCAGCAGGTTTGGACTATCCTGGTATCGGTCCAGAACATTCTCACTACCACGATATTAAACGTGCCAGCTATGTTCCTGTGACAGACGAGGAAGCCTTGGAAGGATTCCAACTCTTGTCTCGTGTGGAAGGGATTATCCCAGCCTTGGAATCTAGCCATGCTATCGCCTTTGCAGTGAAATTGGCCAAAGAACTTGGCCCAGACAAGTCCATGATTGTCTGTCTATCAGGTCGTGGGGACAAGGATGTGGTTCAAGTCAAAGACCGCTTGGAAGCAGATGCAGCAAAGAAGGGAGAAGCTCATGCCTAAGACACTAACAGAAAAATTAAACTCTATAAAAGCAACTGGAAAAGGAATTTTCGTTCCTTATATCATGGCTGGTGACCACGAAAAAGGTTTGGATGGTCTTGCTGAAACAATTCACTTTTTAGAAGATTTGGGTGTCTCTGCCATTGAAGTGGGCATTCCTTTTTCAGATCCTGTCGCAGATGGACCTGTTATCGAAGAAGCTGGCTTGCGTAGTTTAGTCCACGGAACTTCGACACCAGCTTTAGTTGAAACCTTGAAAACCATTGAAACAGAGGTACCACTGGTCATTATGACCTACTTCAACC
>CABTAV010000037.1:0-12256 GCA_902482895.1 uncultured Streptococcus sp.
TAACGACCAAAACCCCTTTGTCAGCAGCTCTGTCATCGCTAGCCACTCGTAAAGCGCTCAGATAATTATAAACACCGTCACTACCGAGTTCATTGGAGCTGCGCATGGCTCCTGTTAGAACGATGGGCATATGGGGAACTTCCATGGTATCAAGGAAATAGGCTGTTTCTTCTAAAGTATCGGTTCCGTGTGTGATCACCACCCCATCGTAGTTATCTGCTTCCTCTTTGATTTTTTGGTAGAGGGCCAGCATATGCTTGGGTTTGATATGGGGGCTTGGTAGGTTAAAAAAGTCCAAGGCGTGGACTTGGATTCCTTCAAGTGGGTTGGACACATGGTTCATGGGATTATCTGAACTAGTCACAACAGCGCCAGAAGCATCGGCCTGCATGGAAATAGTTCCGCCCGTATGTAAAACAAGGATTTTCTTAGACATGATTTACTCACTCTTTCTGAAATGTGGTATAATCATTGTATCACAAAAGGGGAGATTGGGATAGGATGGAAGTCAAAGCTGTTTTTTTTGATATCGATGGAACCTTGGTCAACGATCGCAAGAGTGTTTTGAAATCCACTAAGGACGCGATTAAAATTGTCAAAGAACAAGGGGTGCTTGTTGGTGTAGCAACGGGACGAGGACCTTTTTTTGTTAAGGAATTGATGGACGATTTGGATTTGGATTTTGCGGTAACCTACAATGGTCAGTATATCTTTACTAAAGACAAAGTCTTGTTCACGAGCCCAATTTCCAAGTTACATTTGCGTCAGCTCATTACGTATGCTAAAAAAGAGGGTAAGGAGATTGCCCTAGGGACCAAGGATGCCATGCTGGGTTCTAAAATCATGTCCTTTGGTTTGGGTTCTTTTTCTCAACGAATCAGTCGCTTCGTTCCCTCTGTTTTAACTCGGACGGTGAGTCATTCCTTTAATCGTATGGTCAGCAAGGTTGTTCCCCAAAAGGAAGAAGACCTGCTTCACCTGATGAATCAGCCTATCTACCAAGTCTTGATGCTGATGACGCCAGAAGAATCTGAGAAGGCAGCAGCTGATTTTGAAGACTTGAAATTGACACGTAGCAATCCTTTTGCAGCGGATGTCATCAATCAAGGAAACTCTAAATTGGAAGGCATTCGACGAGTTGGGAAAGAATATGGTTTTGATCTCAACCAAGTCATGGCCTTTGGTGACTCAGATAACGACCTAGAAATGCTGGCGGGTGTCGGTATGTCGGTCGCTATGGGAAATGGTAGTAGCAGTGTCAAGGAAGTTGCCAAGCATATCACAACTAGCAATCAGCAAGACGGAATCCACAAGGCCTTGGAACATTTTGGTGTTCTAGCTTCAGAAAAAGTCTTTGTCAGCCGTGACTATCATTTCAATAAGGTCAAGACCTTCCACCACATGATGGATGAACGAACCCAAGAAGAACCTCGAGCTTGGGATTTAGAAGGTGCAACCCACAGGGCTGGCTTTAAAATAGAAGAATTGGTGGAGTTTGTTCGAGCAGCCAGTCCCTCTGAAGAGGATTTTGGTCAAGCTTTATCGCAACTTCATCAGGCCCTTGATAAGGCAGCAGATAAAGTAGCCAAGAAGACACCTGCACAGCAAGATTTGGTAGGGCAGGTGGATGCCTTGATTGATACGCTTTACTTCACCTACGGTAGTTTTGTTTTGATGGGGGTGGACCCAGAACGTATTTTTGATATTGTCCATCAGGCCAATATGGGGAAAATTTTTCCAGATGGCAAGGCTCATTTTGATCCAGTGACCCACAAAATCTTAAAGCCAGATGATTGGGAAGAAAAATATGCTCCAGAACCTGCTATTAAAAAGGAACTGCAGCGCCAGCTCAAGGCTTATGAACGCCATAAAGAGAGAAATAAATCGTAAACAAAAAGGAGCGCTGAGCTCCTTTTCTTTGTGATTATAAGGTTTTTTCTTGTTCTCTCACCACCAGCAAATCAACCTTAGCATGGCGGAGGATATATTCAGATGAAGATCCGACCAAGAGGCGTTCAAAGGCGTTGAGACCAGTTGCGCCAACGAGGATGAGGTCCACTTCCTCAGCATCTGGAATAGTACGTGCCAAGAGGGTCTTTGGATTTCCCATTTCAATGACGATGTGAATATCTGCCACACCAGCATCTTTAGCACGTTTTTCGTACTCTTTCATCAGACTTTCAGCGTCAATTTGGAGTTCTTCGTAAACTTCAGCATCAAAGGTGGATACGCTTTGGAGAGCGCGTGTGTCAATGACATGTGCGATGGTGAGTTTAGCGTCGTTTCGTAGAGCAGAATGAACTCCCTTGACAAAAGCCAAGTCTGCTTCTTTAGAACCATCGATTGCGACCATAATATTTTGGTAACGTTGTGTCATAATGAAACCTCCTGAAATTTTCTTACTATAATTGTAAACCTTTTCACTATAGAAGTAAAGCAAAAAAAGTATTTTTCAAAAGAATATTAGCGCTTAAAATCTATATAAATATATGATAAAATAAAAGAAAGGATAGCAGGAAAGAAGTGAAGGGAGGAAGAATGATGAAAAACGCTTTTCAAAAATCAAATTTCCTTTATTATGGAATCATCCTAATTTCAGTCTTGGTAGAAGTTATCATGGTCTGGCAATTAGAGAGTCTGGTACCGCTTCTTTATCCAGGGTTTATCGGTTTTTTAGTCTTTCATGTACTCTACCATCTAATTTTATTACTGGTTGCAAAACGAAGTGGGCGTTGGGATTACTTGATGATATGGGGACTTTTCCTCATGTTCAATCTTCTTTATGACTCCTTTTTAGGCTTGCTTTTTCTAGGTTTATCTTTTGGTATGTGATGTGACTTTCGCAAATTACCTGCTATCTCCCCTGTCTTGGCCTCGCTTTTAGCGAGGCTTTTCTCCTATACGAAACTAGTAACACATTTCAGTAAACTTGTCGCATTTTCTTTCTAGTGGTATAATGTTACTATCCTGATGAATTGAGGAAACAAGATGAAAGAATATAACAAGTCTAGTAAGTTAGAGCATGTTGCTTATGATATCCGTGGTCCTGTTTTGGAAGAAGCCATGCAGATGCGAGCAAATGGAGAAAAGATTTTACGTCTGAATACAGGAAATCCAGCAGAATTTGGCTTTACAGCGCCAGACGAGGTCATTCATGACTTGATTATGAATGCGCGTGATAGTGAAGGTTATTCTGACTCAAAAGGGATTTTCTCAGCCCGTAAGGCTATCATGCAGTATTGCCAATTGAAGAAATTCCCAAACGTAGATATTGATGATATTTACCTTGGAAATGGTGTCAGTGAGTTGATTGTCATGTCCATGCAGGGACTTTTGGACAATGGGGATGAGGTCTTGGTGCCTATGCCAGATTATCCTCTCTGGACAGCGGCTGTCAGCCTAGCTGGGGGAAATGCCGTTCACTATATCTGTGATGAGGCTGCAGAATGGTACCCAGATATTGACGATATCAAGTCAAAAATCACTTCCAATACCAAGGCAATCGTCCTTATCAATCCAAACAACCCAACTGGAGCCCTTTATCCTAAGGAACTCTTATTGGAGATTATTGAGATTGCCCGTCAAAATGATTTGATTATCTTTGCGGATGAAATTTACGACCGCATGGTCATGGATGGACATGTGCATACGCCTGTAGCGAGCTTGGCACCAGATGTCTTCTGTGTCAGCATGAATGGTTTATCAAAATCGCATCGTATCGCTGGTTTCCGTGTGGGTTGGATGGTCTTGTCTGGCCCTAAGACACATGTTAAAGGCTATATCGAAGGGCTCAATATGCTGTCCAATATGCGCCTTTGCTCTAATGTTTTGGCTCAACAAGTCGTACAAACTTCCTTGGGCGGTCACCAATCAGTCGATGAATTGCTCCTTCCTGGTGGACGAATTTACGAGCAAAGAAATTTCATCTATAATGCCATTCAGGATATCCCAGGTTTGTCTGCGGTTAAACCCAAGGCTGGACTCTATATCTTCCCTAAAATCGACCGCAATATGTACCGTATCGATGATGATGAGCAGTTTGTTCTTGATTTCTTGAAGCAGGAAAAGGTTCTCTTGGTTCATGGTCGAGGCTTTAACTGGCAGGAACCAGACCATTTCCGTATCGTTTACCTTCCTCGTGTTGATGAACTAGCCCAAATCCAAGAAAAGATGACTCGTTTCTTGAAACAGTATCGTAGATAGGGCTTACATTCGAAAAAGCTGGAAACATTTGCCTAGAGCTATTGACAAAAGTAAAAGAATCAGATAGAATAGTAAAGTATGTTTAGTAACTGATCACTTTATAGCCGGCTAAACGAATACAAAATCTATGAGGAGGTATTCATCGTGAAACGTACTTATCAACCAAGTAAACTTCGTCGTGCGCGCAAACACGGATTCCGTAACCGTATGTCAACTAAAAACGGTCGTCGCGTATTGGCAGCTCGTCGTCGTAAAGGACGCAAAGTTTTGGCTGCATAATCCAAACGAATTATATCAAAAATCAGTAGGAACTCGAGTCTACTGATTTTTATTTTTGTAAAAAAGTTCAAAATACTTTATATTTTTGCTCAAATAGTGTATAATATTTCACATACTGTAAAAAATGGAGAATAATCATGAAGAAATCAAAAGTTATGCTTTTTGGAGCTATGGCTTTGACAGCAGGTCTAGCTCTAGCGGCATGCGGGTCATCCCAATCAAGCAATGCAGACAAGACATATTCTTATATCTTTGTCAGCAACCCTGATACCTTGGATTACATTACCTCTACACGAGACTCAACATCTAGTATCACAACCAACTTGATTGATGGGTTGTTGGAAAATGACCAGTATGGTAATCTCATCCCATCTATGGCTGAGTCATGGACAGTGTCAAAAGATGGTTTGACCTACACTTATAAAATCCGTCAGGGGGCTAAATGGTACACTTCTGAAGGAGAAGAGTATGCAGATGTAACGGCTCATGACTTTGTGACTGGTCTCAAGTATGCGGCTGATAAAAAGGCTGAAAACTTGTACTTGGTACAAGACTCTATCAAGGGTCTAGCAGACTATGTTGAAGGGAGAACATCTGATTTTGGAACTGTTGGTGTTAAGGCAGTGGATGATTACACACTACAATACACCCTCATCCAACCTGAAACTTATTGGAACTCTAAAACAACAGCAAGTATTCTTAGTCCTGTAAATGAAGCCTTCTTGAAGTCTAAGGGAGATGACTTTGGAAGTGTGACACCATCAAGTATCTTGTCAAATGGTCCTTACTTGTTTAAGTCCTTCACATCCAAATCTTTGATTGAATTTGATAAAAATCCTAATTACTGGGATAAGGACAATGTTAAAATCGAGAAAGTGAAGCTCTCTTTCTTTGACGGATCTGACCAAGATAGCATTGCTAGAGGTTTCTTGGATGGTAACTATACAGATGGTCGTATCTTCCCAACAAGTTCAGTCTTTGCTGAGCTTAAGAAGGGAAATGAGGACAAGATTACCTATACACCACAAAACTCAGTTACTTTCTACTATCTTTTCAACGTCAATCGTCAAAGCTACAAGCAGACTATGAAACAGTCTGATAAGGAAAAGACAGATTCACGCGTAGCTATGCAAAATAAAGATTTCCGTCAGGCTATCAACTTTGCCTTTGACCGTCATGCTTATGCAGCGCAGACAAATGGTGAAGATGGAGCAGACCGTATCTTGCGTAACACGGTTACACCAAGTAACTTTGTCCAAGTTGGTGATAAGAACTTTGGTGACATTGTCAATGAAAAAATTGTCAACTACGGTAAAGATTGGGCAAATATTAACCTAAACGATGGTAAGCAAGCCTTCTTGAACCCTGACAAGGCCAAAGAGAAATTTGCGAAGGCCAAAGAAAGCCTGCAAGCACAGGGAGTAACCTTCCCAATTCATTTGGATATGCCAGTTGACCAAACTGCTAAATTAGATGTACAACAGGCCGGATCTTTCAAGCAAACAGTAGAAGCAACTCTTGGTAAGGAGAATGTAGTCATCGATGTTATCCAACTTTCTCCAGATGAAAAAGACCAAGCAACCTACTTTGCAGATACAGCAGAGCAAAAAGACTACGATATTGACGTTTCAGGATGGGGCGGAGATTACTCAGATCCTAAGACTTACCTAGCAATCCTAGACCCTGAGACAGGTTCTCAGTTGAAAAACATGGGCTTGTCTGAAGGAAAAGACAAGGAAGTCAAGGACAAGATTGGTCTTGCTGACTACAAGAAACTCTTGGATCAGGCTGATGCGGAAATCACAGATACTCAAGCTCGCTACGAAAAATATGCTGAAGCCCAAGCTTGGTTGACAGATAGCGCCTTGTTCCTACCAGTTCAAAGTGGTGGAGCCAACCCAATCTTCCGTAAGACTATACCGTTTACAGGACCATTCTCATTCGTTGGACACAAAGGAGATGCAGACAACTACAAATATGTTGAATTGCAAAAAGAGCCAGTAACTGCTAAACAGTACCAAGAACTCTATGAAAAATGGCTAAAAGAAAAAGCTGAGTCAAATAAAAAAGCTCAGGAAGATTTAGCTAACCATATTCAATAGTATTCCTAGTCATGCTTTTCAGTTAATACTCTTCGAAAATCTCTTCAAACCACGTCAGCGTTGCCTTGCCGTAGGTATGTTACTGACTTCGTCAGTTCTATCCACAACCTCAAAACAGTGTTTTGAGCTGACTTCGTCAGTTCTATCTGCAACCTCAAAACAGTGTTTTGAGCTGACTTCGTCAGTTTCATCTACAACCTCAAAGCAGTGCTTTGAGCAGCCTGCGGCTAGCTTCCTAGTTTGCTCTTTGATTTTCATTGAGTATAAGCATAGTGACTGGATTCAGAAAAAGGCCTTGCCAGAGCTTCTTGCTTCTGGTAGGGCCTTTTATTTATTCTTTTAAGTGATAAGAGTAGCTAGCGACAACGACGTCTTGGTGCCAACGAAGGGCGTATTTGAGTTTAAGACTCATCTGATTGTGCAGGATATTTTGCCAAGGTTTATTAGGGATAAACTGGGGGACGAGGACAGTGACTGTATAGTTCTTTTTCTGAGCTTCCTCGGAAATCCGTTTGACATACTTGACAGTAGGGGTGATGATGTCGCGGTAGCTGGTCTTGATATTTTTCAGAGTAATGGTTGGGAAGTAATCGGCAAATTCTTGGAGAATTTCTTGGTCTTTTTCTGCGGTTTCCTTTGTAGAAATGTGCATGGCTAAGACTTCGTCACCGATACTTTGGGCATAGTTAATGGCTCCGACGCTGACTCTGGTAACATTTCCTACTAGGACGAGGACAAGATTGCCATCGTAGGTACGTTTTTCGATTCCTTCATAGAGTCGCAGTTGTTGGGCTACTTTTTGGTAATGACTGTGAATTGCTAAGAAGAGTAGGGTGAGTACGAGAATAATCGGGAAGAAGGGCCAGATATCACTGAGACGGAAAAAGAGCAAGATTAGTACAATCGCGTAGCAAATGATTGCCCCAAGGATATTAGCAAGAGCAGGTTTTAAGAAATTTGCTCCTTTTTCTTTTTTCCAATGGCGAATCATCCCAGTCTGAGAAAGGGCAAAGGGCACGTATACACCGATAGTATAGAGAGGAATCAAACGTTCGGTATTGCCATTAAAAATGAGAAGAAGAATCATAGCCCCAAATGCCAGAGTTAAAATTCCATTGGAATAGCCTAGGCGGTCTCCTTTTTCCATAAAGAGATGGGGCATGTATTTATTTTTAGCCATATTGTAAGCCAGCATAGGGAAGGCCGAAAAGCCAGTATTTGCAGCTACGGCTAAAATCAAGGCTGTGGAGAATTGGAAGATATAATAGCCAAGGTGACCTAAGAAAGAAGTACCAAGGATGCCTTGAGCCATCTGTGAAAGAATAGTTTCTCCGTGTTGAGGCATAATCCCCATCCAGTAGTTTAGGAAGGTAATGCATGCAAAAAGAAAACCTAAAATCAAGGCCATGATGGTCAAGGTCTGAGCAGCATTCTTTTCTTTCGGAGTCTTGAAAAAGGGAACGGCATTTGAAATAGCTTCAACTCCTGTCAGAGAGGCAGAGCCGCTGGTAAAGGCTCTTAGAATGAGAACTATAGACAGGCTCGGAACAGCATGCCCAATAGGTGAAGTTGCCTGATAGCTGAGAGACCCTGTCATTAGTTGAAAGATTCCGTAGAGCAAGAGAAAGACAGTACTGATGATAAAGAGATAGACAGGAATCATCAGTGAACTGGCAGATTCTTTTAAGCCCCGTAAATTCAAGAGCATAAGCAAGCAAACTAGAAAAATGGAAATGTGGAGGTTGTAAGGGTGTAGAGCAGGGAGAGCTGCTGTGATAGCATCGGCTCCAGATGCAACAGATACCGCTACGGTCAGCATGTAGTCAACTAGCAGACTACCTCCAGCGATTAAGCCAAGTTCGGGAGATAGATTTTCTCGAGTAACCATATAGGCCCCTCCCCCTTGAGGGTAGGCATGGATGATTTGACGGTAGGAGACGGTCAGGCTAGATAGGAGCAGGAGGACAAAGAGGCCGATAGGAAGGCTCCACCATATCGCAAGAGGAGAGAGACTAGCCAAGACGAGGACTACTTGCTCAGGCCCATAGGCAATGGAAGATAGAGCGTCGCTTGACAACATGGCCAAGGCCTGCATTTTTCCCAGCAGACCTCCCTCGCCTTCTGTTAAGGATTTAAGAGGACGACCGATAAAAGTCTGTTTTAATTTTGTAAACATGGTATTTTCCTTTTCTGAAAATTTCAATAAGTGCTATTATACTGCTTTGGGAAAATAGCGTCAAGAGAGGACGATGGATTTTAGAATATTTTGTACAGATGAGGAGAGAGGTCAGTTTTTTTGCTATAATAGTAGATAGAAAACGAGGTTAGAAGAGATGATTTTTGATACACATACACACTTGAATGTAGAAGAATTTGCAGGTCGTGAGGCAGAAGAAATTACCTTGGCTGCTGAGATGGGTGTGACACAGATGAATATTGTTGGTTTTGATAAACCGACGATTGAGCGTGCTTTGGAGTTGGTGGATGAGTACGACCAACTCTACGCGACTATTGGTTGGCATCCGACAGAAGCGGGGACTTACACGGAGGAGATTGAAGCCTACTTGCTTGATAAGCTCAAGCATCCAAAGGTAGTTGCCTTGGGTGAGATTGGTTTGGATTACCATTGGATGACAGCGCCAAAAGAGGTGCAGGAGCAGGTTTTTCGCCGTCAGATTCAGTTATCTAAGGACTTGGATTTGCCTTTTGTAGTTCATACCCGTGATGCGTTGGAAGATACCTATGAGATTATCAAGAGCGAGGGCGTTGGTCCTCGAGGTGGTATCATGCATTCATTTTCAGGGACGCTTGAGTGGGCAGAGAAGTTTGTCGAGCTTGGTATGACCATTTCCTTCTCAGGAGTGGTGACTTTCAAGAAGGCAACTGACATCCAAGAAGCAGCTAAAGAGTTACCTTTGGACAAGATTTTGGTGGAAACGGATGCTCCCTACTTGGCTCCTGTTCCTAAACGTGGTCGTGAAAATAAAACAGCCTACACTCGCTATGTAGTGGACTTTATCGCTGACTTGCGTGGCATGACGGCAGAAGAGCTAGCGGCGGTAACAACTGCAAATGCGGAGCGAATTTTTGGATTGGATAGCAAATAATGAAAGAAAAAATTTCTCAAGTTATCGTGGTCGAAGGGCGCGATGATACGGCCAATCTCAAACGTTACTTCGATGTAGAGACCTATGAGACCCGAGGTTCTGCCATCAATGATCAGGATATAGAGCGGATTCAGCGCTTGCACCAACGTCATGGAGTCATTGTCTTTACAGACCCAGATTTTAATGGGGAGCGGATTCGGCGCATGATCATGACGGCCATTCCAACGGTTCAGCATGCCTTCCTCAAACGAGATGAAGCTGTTCCCAAGTCCAAAACCAAGGGGCGTTCTCTGGGAATTGAGCATGCCAGCTATGAAGATTTGAAAACGGCTCTAGCTCAGGTGACAGAACAATTTGAACATGAGAGTCAGTTTGACATCAGTCGTAGCGACTTGATTCGCCTTGGTTTTCTAGCAGGGTCAGACAGCCGTAAGCGCAGAGAATATCTAGGAGAGGCTCTCCGAATCGGCTATTCCAACGGCAAGCAACTCCTCAAACGCCTAGAGTTGTTTGGGGTCACCTTGGCGGAAGTGGAAGAAGCTATGAAATCTTATGAGTAGGAAAGATGTAGCCGTTACAATTTTTTAAGTTTCACAGTATTTTTCGAAGCAGGTAGAAGAGGAGGCGTCTAATGTTAATTGGTCAAAAAATTAAAGAGATTCGGATAGAAAAAGGAATTAGTCGTCCAGATTTTTGTGGAGATGAGCAAGAACTGACAGTTCGTCAACTGTCGCGAATTGAAAGTGGAGCTTCGCAACCGAGTTTGCCCAAGTTAGACTATATTGCTCGCCGGTTAGGAGTTCCAGCTTATAGCCTTATGCCGGATTTTTCAGCTCTTCCTTCTGCTTATTTAGAATTGAAATACCAGATTTTACGTGAACCAATCTATGGTAAAGAAGAGGAATACGATAAGAAGGAAGCGTGTTTGGAAGAGATAGAGGATTTATTTTATGAGCAACTTCCTAATGAGGAAAAAATATGGTTTGAAGCTACTAGAGCAACGATAGATGTTATTCGAAGCGGACGACCAGAATATGGGGAAACCGTACTGGACGATTATTTTAAAATAATTTATGATAAGGAATTGTTTTTGATAAATGAATTAGAAGTTATCAACTTATATTTTGCTATAGTGCTTACAAAGATAAAACAAGGTCAAAATCAGATTGAAGAAATTAACAGAATTCATTCGTTTTTAGTTCGTTTGACAAATCATGTAGAATTAATTGCACCAGAATATCTGTTTGCTTTAAGTAACACTTTGTTTTCGGGTCTAGCCTGTTTGGATAATTTGTCGTCTTATGATTCACTCGAAGCTTATATCTTTAGCCTTAATCATATAATGGAAAAAACACAAGATTTTCAGAAGAAACCAATTATATTAATGTTGGAGTGGAAATTATCTCTAATAATAAACAATGATTATGTTTCTGCCGAACAGTTCTATCAGAAATCGAAGCTATTTGCTGATATAATAGAAAATTCTTATTTAGTTACTATGTTGGAGAAACAATGGCAAGAAGATTTAAAAAAATATTTATAAACATAGTGAATCAGTGACAAAAATGTCCTTGTTCTAGTATTGAAATAGTTCTAAAGTTCGTCTTTAGGACTGTTTTTTATATATAAGCTAAAAATGACACGAAATGGTTCTATTTTAAGGACATTGATGTCCTTTGAGTTTATTTAAGAATAATTTATAATTAATAAAAATGTGAAAGGAGATTACAGTATGAACTTTTTTAGTTTATTTTATTTAGTTACTTGGTGGTTTAAATAAAATTTAGTTATGTCTACTTAGTCTCAAAAAATTTATTCATAACATATAATAAATACAACTTGATAGACTAAATTAGAAAAATAAGGAGAGGATACCATGAGGTGTTGCTTTGAAAAGGTCTATGATCCAGGACTTAGTTTTACTTGAATAGAAAATGGACAATATATAATAAATATTTATGATAAAATAAAAAATAGAGGAGTATCAATATGAAACAAACAGTTAAAAAATTAGCCCTTGTAGCGAGCATTGCAGCAACATTAGGTGGAAGTGTAGCAGTAGTATCGGCCGCGGTTAAGTATCCAGATGGTGGTGTCTGGACGTATGGTTCAGGTGACGGAGGTGCTTACTCAAACTACTATCACTCTTCAGAATATCATAGCTCAACAGTTGTTAGTAGAAAAACTGGTTCATCTGATAAGGGATATGCTGGTGCTGGAGGGACTTCTCGTGCATGGATTCGTACTTCTTGGGGTGAGAAAGTTGCATTCTACTATAATGTTTAGAATGGTATAGCCCTATTGTTTAGCTTTACTTGGTCACCTTCTCACTAAGTGACCAAGTAACTTTTTGGAGGAAATGATGAAACGTTTATTTATTTTGATTTCAATGGTATTGGTATCGCTTTATATGGTGATAACTTCCGTTGACCATCGAGAAGAGATTTTATTTGGTAACTATCCTTCTGTTGATGTGACAGGAATGGTGATAAATCAACCAGTAGCTAGTCGCGAAGAGGTGACAGAGGCTTTGAGTCACTTGGCGGTAGAGCATAATAGTCTTAT
>CABTAV010000038.1:0-12070 GCA_902482895.1 uncultured Streptococcus sp.
GTGAATGCGTCGCCTTGATTGGGCCCAATGGTGCTGGGAAGACCACACTCTTGGATTGTTTGCTTGGAGATAAACTGGTCACAAGCGGTCAAGTATCCATCCAAGGCTTGTCAGTGACGAGTTCTCAGTTAGACTATATTAGAGGTTATCTGCCTCAAGAAAATGTCATCGTTCAGAAATTAAAGGTCAAAGAGTTGATTGCTTTCTTTCAAAGTATTTATCCAAATCCCTTGAGCAACCAGGAAATCGATCAACTATTGCAGTTTGACCAGCATCAGAAAGAGCAATTCGCAGAAAAATTGTCAGGCGGGCAAAAGCGTCTCTTCTCTTTTGTCTTGACCTTGATTGGGCGACCAAAGCTTGTCTTTTTAGATGAACCAACTGCTGCCATGGATACTTCAACTCGTCAACGCTTTTGGGAAATTGTTCAGGAACTAAAAGCTAAGGGAGTTACCATTCTCTATTCGTCCCATTACATCGAAGAGGTAGAGCATACAGCGGACCGAATCTTGGTCTTGAATAAGGGAGAGTTGATTCGCGATACAACACCTCTAGCCATGCGCAGTGAGGAGATTGAAAAGCACTTTATCCTTCCTCTAGCATATAAGGAAGTTGTCGAACAGTCAAACTTGGTTGAAAACTGGTCACAAAAACAGGATGCTCTACAAGTAGTCACACGCGAAGCAGATGCTTTATGGGAACTATTAGTCCGAGCAGGATGTAGGATTCAAGAAATTGAAGTCAATAATCGTAGCTTGCTGGATACAATCTTTGAAGAAACACAAAAGGGAGATGACTAAGATGAAACGATGGATCGCACTAAACAAGATAGAATTTCTATTGACCAAACGACAATTAGTCTATTATCTGTTATCCGTAGGGATGCCGACAGCCTTCTATTTATTTTTTTCTGGCATGTACCAGGACACACCAGGTGGGCCCGCGAATTTTATGCGTGATTACCTCATCTCCATGACAGCCTTTTCCATGATGTCGACAGCTATGTTTTCATTCCCAGCTGTTTTACATACCGATAAAATCAACAACTGGCAGAAAACATTGCGCCATACCCCTGTAAATATGGTAGAATATTATCTATCAAAGATAACAAGTATGATGGTTGATTATTTGGTCTCAATTTTGGTTGTTTTCTCAGTTGGGCACTTGGTCAGAGGTGTGGATATGTCTTTAGGAAGCTGGATTGGGGCTGCGTTCTTGCTGATAGTAGGAAGTGTAGCTTTTGTAGAGCTTGGCTTGACCTTGACACTCTTGCCTTCTAGTCAGCTGATGTCTGTCGTGGGTAATCTTCTCTATCTAGGCTTGGCTGTTTTAGGCGGACTCTGGATGCCCGTCTCTTTATTTCCAGACTGGATGCAAGCAATCGGGAAGTGCCTACCAACTTATCAGTTGATGGAGTTGCTCAAGGCTTTCTTAAACGAGGGTGGCATCAATCTATCAGCCACAGTTTATCTACTTGTTTTTTCAGCAGTTTTGTTTGGTTTGACCATTTACCTTCAAGGTCATAAGGAGAATGCTTAATGCTTAAAAGACTGAAAAGCATACACTATATGTTTTGGGCCAGTTTAATTTTTATGATTTTCCCCATCCTACCTGTAGTGACTGGGTGGCTTTCTGCCTGGCATTTATTGATTGATATTCTATTTGTAGTGGCATATTTGGGTGTTTTAACAACTAAGAGCCGGCGCCTATCTTGGCTATATTGGGGCCTCATGCTGACTTATGTAGTTGGGAATACTACCTTTGTTGCTGTTAATTATATCTGGTTCTTCTTTTTCCTTTCTAACCTCTTAAGTTATCATTTTGGCGTACGTAGTTTAAAGTCTTTACATGTCTGGACTTTTCTTCTTGCTCAAGTCCTTGTTGTGGGCCAACTTTTGATTTTTCAGAGAATCGAAGTTGAGTTTCTATTCTATCTACTTGTAATTCTTGCTTTTGTCGATTTGATGACTTTTGGCTTGGTTCGGATTCGTATTGTGGAGGATTTGAAAGAAGCTCAGGCTAAGCAAAATGCCCAGATAAATCTCTTGCTTGCTGAAAATGAACGCAGTCGTATCGGTCAAGATTTGCATGATAGTCTGGGGCATACCTTTGCTATGCTTAGTGTTAAAACTGATTTAGCCTTGCAGTTATTTCAAATACAGGCTTATCCACAGGTGGAAAAGGAATTAAGAGAAATACAACAAATTAGCAAAGAATCAATGCGTGAAGTGCGAACCATTGTGGAAAATCTTAAGTCTAGAACTTTGACATCCGAACTAGAGACTGTGAAAAAGATGTTAGAAATTGCTGGAATTGAGGTGGAAATAGCTAATCAACTAGATACAGCTAGCCTTACTCAGGAATTGGAGTCAACGGCTTCCATGATTTTGCTTGAATTAGTGACCAATATCATCAAACATGCTAAAGCGTCTAAAGTCTACTTGAAATTAGAACGGACAGAGAAAGAACTCATTCTAACAGTGAGAGATGATGGATGTGGCTTTACTTCTATAAAGGGGGATGACCTCCATACAGTTCGAGATCGTGTTCTTCCATTTTCGGGAGAAGTAAAGGTAATTAGTCAGAAACAACCGACAGAAGTGCAGGTTCGACTACCTTATAAGGAGAGAAAGTAGATGAAAGTGTTAGTCGCAGAAGATCAAAGTATGTTGCGAGATGCTATGTGTCAATTGCTCACGCTTCAACCGGATGTGGAGTCTGTCCTTCAAGCCAAGAATGGGCAAGAAGCAATCCAACTATTAGAAAAGGAGTCTGTAGATATCGCCATCCTTGACGTAGAAATGCCTGTTAAGACAGGTCTTGAAGTTTTGGAGTGGATACGAGCAGAAAAGCTTGAAACAAAGGTGGTTGTGGTGACGACCTTCAAACGTCCTGGGTATTTTGAACGTGCGGTCAAGGCTGGAGTAGATGCGTATGTCTTGAAAGAAAGAAGCATTGCAGACCTCATGCAAACTTTGCATACTGTCCTCGAAGGACGCAAGGAGTATTCGCCTGAATTGATGGAAGTAGTTATGACGCATCCCAATCCATTAACAGAGCAAGAAATCGCCGTTTTAAAGGGAATTGCTCAAGGCTTGTCTAACCAAGAAATTGCAGATCAACTTTATTTATCAAACGGAACCGTCCGAAACTATGTCACCAATATTCTTTCTAAACTAGATGCTGGTAATCGAACAGAGGCAGCTAATATCGCGAAAGAATCTGGTTGGTTGTGATGATATAATATTTTTTGAACATTATGAGTTAAAATTGAAATTATTCAATCAAACAATTTTGTAACTAGAGGAGGGCTTAGTTTCCTCCTTTTGGTTTAGTCTAAGGTGGTACCACGGAGATAAAATTGCTAAATTCCGCTAAATTCCCCAAAACATATTCTATTTTAGGTTTGTGAAAATCACTTTTTTATGGTAGAATGTAAAAGAATGTATGTCATTCGGAATAACAATAAAATGAGGTAAAAACATGGAAATCATGTCGCTTGCGATTGCTGTTTTTGCCGTCATCATTGGTTTAGTCATTGGATATGTCAGCATCTCAGCTAAGATGAAATCATCTCAGGAAGCTGCGGAGTTGATGCTTTTAAATGCTGAACAAGAAGCAACTAATTTACGTGGACAAGCTGAGCGTGAAGCAGATTTACTTGTTAATGAAGCCAAGCGTGAAAGCAAGTCTCTTAAAAAAGAAGCACTATTGGAGGCCAAAGAAGAAGCCAGAAAATACCGTGAAGAAGTGGACGCTGAATTCAAATCAGAACGTCAGGAACTCAAACAAATCGAAAGTCGTTTGACAGAGAGAGCTACTAGCCTCGACCGTAAGGACGACAATTTGACGAGTAAAGAACAAACACTTGAACAAAAAGAACAAAGTATTTCTGATAGAGCGAAAAACCTTGATGCGCGTGAAGAGCAATTAGAGGAAGTCGAAAGACAAAAAGAAGCAGAACTAGAGCGTATTGGTGCTCTGTCTCAGGCAGAAGCACGAGATATTATCTTGGCTCAGACAGAGGAAAACTTGACCAAGGAGATTGCCAGCCGTATTCGCGAAGCTGAGCAAGAGGTCAAGGAACGTTCTGACAAAATGGCCAAGGACATCTTGGTTCAAGCTATGCAACGTATCGCTGGTGAATATGTAGCGGAGTCAACAAACTCAACAGTTCATCTGCCAGATGATACTATGAAGGGACGCATTATTGGTCGTGAAGGTCGTAACATTCGTACCTTTGAAAGTTTGACAGGGGTTGATGTGATTATCGACGATACACCAGAAGTGGTAACCTTGTCAGGTTTTGACCCGATTCGTCGTGAGATTGCCCGTATGACTATGGAAATGTTGCTCAAGGATGGTCGTATTCATCCAGCTCGTATCGAAGAGTTAGTTGAGAAAAACCGTCAAGAGATTGACAATAAAATCCGTGAATATGGTGAGGCTGCTGCCTATGAGATTGGTGCGCCAAACCTTCATCCAGATTTGATGAAAATCATGGGTCGCTTGCAGTTCCGTACTTCATATGGACAAAATGTCTTGCGTCATTCGATTGAGGTTGCTAAATTGGCTGGTATCATGGCCAGCGAGCTTGGCGAAAATGCGGCTCTTGCCCGTCGTGCAGGATTCCTTCATGATATCGGGAAAGCTATTGACCGTGAGGTTGAAGGTAGCCACGTGGAAATCGGTATGGAATTGGCTCGCAAGTATAAGGAACACCCCGTTGTGGTCAATACGATTGCTAGCCACCATGGTGATGTCGAAGCCGAAAGCGTGATTGCAGTAATCGTTGCTGCAGCAGATGCCTTGAGCGCGGCGCGTCCAGGTGCTCGTAGTGAGTCTCTTGAGAGCTACATCAAACGTCTCCATGATTTGGAAGAAATTGCTAACGGCTTTGAAGGAGTGCAAACTAGCTTTGCCCTTCAAGCAGGACGTGAGATCCGCATCATGGTCAATCCAGGACAAATCAAGGACGACAAAGTCACAATCTTGGCTCATAAAGTTCGTGAGAAAATTGAAAACAATCTCGATTACCCAGGAAATATCAAGGTAACCGTGATTCGCGAGCTTCGTGCAGTAGATTATGCTAAATAAATAAGAAAGAGCAGTTGAAAAATTACTGCTTTTTTGTTACACTAGATAGAAAGACTGTAGAAGGATAGTTTGTGCAAAATGCTACTATCTGAAGGGAAATCTTATTTTATTTTTACAGACTGACTAAAAGGAGACACAATGGCAGACCGAGGCTTACTAATCGTCTTTTCTGGTCCTTCAGGGGTCGGAAAAGGAACGGTTAGAAGAGAGATTTTTGAGAGTTCTGAAAACCAATTTCAATACTCTGTATCGATGACGACACGCGCACAACGTCCTGGAGAAGTGGACGGTGTTGACTATTTCTTCCGTACTCGCGAAGAGTTTGAAGAGCTGATTCGTCAAGGACAGATGTTGGAATACGCAGAATATGTCGGCAACTATTATGGAACTCCTCTGACCTACGTCAATGAAACCTTGGACAAAGGAATCGATGTTTTCCTTGAAATTGAAGTTCAGGGTGCTCTTCAGGTCAAGAAAAAGGTTCCAGATGCTGTCTTTATCTTCCTGACACCACCAGATTTGGATGAATTGCAAGATCGTTTGGTAGGACGTGGGACAGACAGTGCAGAAGTGATTGTCCAACGCATCGAAAAAGCCAAGGAAGAAATTGCCCTCATGCGTGAGTATGATTATGCGATTGTCAACGATCAGGTGCCCCTAGCTGCTGAGCGTGTCAAACGTGTCATCGAAGCAGAGCACTTCCGTGTGGACCGTGTCATTGGTCACTATCAGGAGATGTTACCAAAATCTCCAACTACCCGATAAAATTTAGAAAATAGGTACAAGCAAATGATGTTAAAACCCTCTATTGATACCTTGCTCGACAAGGTTCCTTCAAAATATTCACTCGTAATCTTGGAAGCAAAACGTGCCCACGAATTGGAAGCAGGTGCACCAGCAACTCAAGGTTTCAAGTCTGAAAAATCAACTCTTCGCGCTTTAGAAGAAATCGAATCAGGAAACGTTACCATTCACCCAGATCCAGAAGGAAAACGTGAAGCAGTGCGTCGCCGTATCGAAGAAGAAAAACGCCGCAAAGAAGAAGAAGAAAAGAAAATCAAAGAGCAAATCGCTAAAGAAAAAGAAGATGGTGAAAAAATTTAAGGTTGGGGGGACTCAATCTTATTTTTTCTATTGCAAGAATGTACTGACAAGGAGGAGGTGAGAAGATGGCCATAGCCAAGATTATCGTTGATGTGCCCTTGATGCAGACGGACCAGCCCTATAGTTACAGGATTCCTGAGGAATTTGAGGGAATGCTGGAGGTTGGGATGCGGGTTCATGTGCCTTTTGGTAAGGGCAATCGCCTGATTCAAGGGATTGTTCTTGGTTTGGAGTCCCAATCAGCTGAAGAAGAGATAGAGCAAGATTTAAAAGATGTTGCCGAGGTGTTGGATTTTTCTCCTGTTCTCACGCAAGAACAACTCTGGCTGGCTGAGGAGTTACGTAAGTCTGTTTTTTCTTATAAAATCTCCATCTTAAAAGCCATGTTGCCGGGATTTCTAAATTCTAGCTATGACAAGATTCTCTATCCTATGGAAGGTCTGAGTCAGGAAGACCGAGAGCGCTTGTTTGGTTCAGAGGATTCGCTTGCCTTTTCTTCGCTAGACCTTGCCAAACAAGCCGAAATGATGCGTTTGACTAGAAAAGGCTTGCTTGGTCTAGAATATCAGGCAATTGATCAAAAGAAGGTCAAGACCCAGTCTTGGTATGAGGTAGACCTTGCTCAATTAGAAGGTATTGAGATTTCTGCGCGTGCCAAGAAAAAGTTAGAACTGAGAGACTATCTGCTGTCTCATCCTGAGAGCGCTTCTTTGACTAGCTTGTTAGAGTCCTACTCGCGAGAGCAAGTCAACTTCTTTGTGGAACAAGGTGCTGTTACCATAGTCCAAAAGGAAGTGCAACGCTCGGCTGCTTATTTTGAAGGGATTGAGGCAAGTAGACCTTTGGAACTAAATTCAGAGCAAAGACAGGCGCGTGATGCGGTTGTAAGCGCGATTGGCAGTCATCAGCCTCCCTTCCTCCTTCAAGGGATTACAGGAAGTGGGAAGACCGAGGTTTACTTGCAGATTATCCAAGGGGCTTTGGACAAGGGCAAGACAGCTATTTTGCTGGTGCCTGAGATTTCCTTGACTCCACAAATGACGGAGCGTTTTATCGCTCGTTTTGGAGACAAGGTGGCCATTCTTCATTCAGGCCTGTCCAATGGTGAAAAGTACGACGAATGGCGCAAGGTGGAACGAGGAGATGCCCAAGTTGTGGTTGGCGCCAGATCGGCTATCTTTGCTCCGCTGAAAAATCTAGGTGTCATGATTATCGATGAAGAGCATGAAGCGACTTATAAGCAGGACAGTAATCCCCGTTATCATGCTAGAGAGGTGGCTATTTTACGGGCTCAGTATAATCAAGCAGCTCTGGTACTTGGTTCAGCAACTCCTAGTCTGGAAAGCCGTGCTCGGGCTGGAAAAGGCGTTTATCAACACTTACGTCTGACCCAACGTGCTAATCCTTTAGCTACCATTCCTGAGGTTCAAGTGATTGATTTTCGAGACTATATCGGACAAAATGAGACGTCAAACTTTACGCCTCCTTTGCTAGAAGCTATTCAGGACCGTCTGGCTAAAAAAGAGCAGGTGGTTCTCATGCTCAACCGTCGTGGCTATTCTAGCTTTGTTATGTGTCGGGAGTGTGGAACTGTGGATACTTGTCCCAACTGCGATATTTCTCTGACCCTGCACATGGATACCAAGACCATGAACTGCCATTATTGTGGTTTTTCGAAGGATATTCCTCAGGTCTGTCCTAACTGTAAGAGTCGCAGTATTCGTTACTATGGGACAGGAACTCAGAAGGCTTATGACGAACTGGAAGAACTCTTTCCTCAGGCACGTATTCTGCGGATGGATGTGGATACGACCCGCAAGAAAGGCAGTCACCAAGTTTTACTTGACCAGTTTGGACGAGGGGAAGCGGACATATTGCTTGGTACACAGATGATTGCTAAGGGATTGGATTTTCCCAATGTGACTTTGGTCGGAGTGCTCAATGCGGATACGGCCTTGAATCTGCCTGATTTCCGTTCTTCTGAGAGAACCTTCCAGCTATTGACTCAGGTTGCAGGTCGGGCAGGTCGTGCTGAAAAAGCTGGGCAGGTCTTGATACAGTCTTACAATCCTCAGCACTACGCTATTCGATTTGCAAAAGACCAG
Source organism: uncultured Streptococcus sp. (assembly GCA_902482895.1). GTDB lineage: Bacteria > Bacillota > Bacilli > Lactobacillales > Streptococcaceae > Streptococcus. The sequence continues at coordinate 8,307 of CABTAV010000038.1, forward strand.
GACTACGAAGGCTTTTACGCTTATGAAATGGGAATCAGACGACAACTTGGTTATCCACCTTACTATTTCACCATTGGTATTACCCTTTCTCATAAGAAGGAAGAAGAGGTGGTCAAACGTGCCTATGAAGTTATGAACATTTTGCGGTCAGGCTTGTCAGATACCAGTAATATCCTTGGGCCGACGCCAAAACCGATTGCTCGTACCCACAACCTTTATCATTATCAGATTTTAATTAAATATCGTTTAGAAGATGAGCTGGGGTCGACCCTCAACCAGGTCTTGGCCTTGACTCAAGAACGGGAAAATAGTGAGCTCCGTCTCAGCATTGACCATGAGCCACAGCAATTTTTATAAGAAGGAGAAGATATGACAAAATTAATCTTTATGGGGACCCCCGACTTTTCAGCAACAGTTTTAAAAGGGCTTTTGACAGATGACCGTTACGAAATTCTAGCCGTTGTGACCCAGCCGGACCGCGCTGTTGGTCGTAAAAAAGTTATCCAGGAAACCCCAGTTAAACAAGCTGCCAAGGAAGCAGGCCTTCCTATCTACCAACCTGAAAAATTATCTGGAAGTCCAGAGATGGAAACTATTATGCAGCTAGGAGCGGATGGAATTGTGACTGCTGCTTTTGGGCAGTTTCTCCCAAGTAAACTCCTTGATAGCATGGACTTTGCGGTCAATGTTCACGCTTCTCTTCTTCCTAAACATCGTGGTGGAGCGCCAATCCATTATGCATTGATTCAAGGGGATAAGGAAGCTGGTGTGACCATTATGGAAATGGTTAAGGAAATGGATGCAGGAGATATGATTTCTCGTCGTAGCATTCCGATCACAGATGAGGATAATGTTGGCACCTTGTTTGAGAAATTAGCTCTTGTTGGTCGCGATTTGCTTTTGGATACTTTGCCTGCCTACATTGCTGGTGACATTAAACCTGAACCACAGGATCCAAGTCAGGTTACTTTCTCGCCAAACATCAAGCCAGAGGAAGAAAAATTGGATTGGAATAAAAGCAATCGTCAACTCTTTAACCAAATCCGTGGGATGAATCCGTGGCCTGTTGCCCATACTTTTCTCAAGGGCGACCGCTTTAAGATTTATGAAGCTCTACCAGTAGAAGGTCAGGGAAATCCAGGTGAGATTCTTTCTATCGGCAAGAAAGAATTGATTGTCGCAACGGCAGAAGGAGCTTTGTCTCTCAAACAAGTTCAGCCAGCTGGCAAACCTAAGATGGACATTGCTTCCTTCCTCAACGGAGTTGGACGTACATTGACTGTAGGAGAACGATTTGGTGACTAAAGTAGAAACGGCTAGAAGTCTAGCCCTAGCAGTATTAGAGGATGTCTTTATCAATCAAGCATACTCAAATATCGCCTTAAATAAGCATCTCAAGGGAAGTCAACTTTCGACAACAGACAAGGGCTTGGTGACTGAGATTGTCTATGGAACAGTAGCCCGCAAACTGACTCTGGAATGGTACCTATCCCACTTTATCGAGGACAGAGACCAGTTAGATAACTGGCTCTATGTTCTGCTTCTTATGAGTGCCTACCAGCTCCGCTATTTGAACAAGATTCCAGACCATGCTGTGGTCAATGAAGCGGTAGAACTAGCCAAAGTCCGTAAAAAAGGCAGTGAAAAATTGGTCAATGCTATCTTACGCCGTATTTTGCGTGAAGGTTGGCCAGATATTGCCAGCATCAAACGAAAAAACAAGCGTGACTCCATTGCCTATTCTCTCCCAGTTTGGTTAGTTTCCAAGCTCAAGGAAGAATACGGTGAAGAGCGAGCACAAGCCATCTTTGAAAGCCTCTTGGTGCGAAACAAGGCTAGCATCCGTGTGACTGATTTAGGTCGAAAAGAGGAAATACAAGCCTTGTTAGAGGCTAGTGATTCATCCTTGTCTCCTTCTGGTCTTGTTAAGGAGCAAGGGCATTTTGCAGGCCATGATTTGTTTGCGGAGGGAGCCATTACCATCCAAGACGAGTCCAGTCATCTGGTTGCGCCGACGCTTGATCTACAAGGTGATGAGCAGGTTCTAGATGCCTGTGCGGCTCCGGGTGGAAAAACAGCCCATATAGCCTCTTATCTCACGACAGGTCAGGTTACTGCTCTGGACTTGTATGACCACAAGTTGGACTTAATCCAAGAAAATGCCCAACGTCTGGGTGTGGCGGATCGGGTTCAAACGCAAAAATTGGATGCCAGAAAGGTACATGAGTTTTTTGGTCAGGATTCTTTTGATAAGATTTTGGTAGATGCTCCCTGTTCAGGAATTGGTCTTCTGCGTCGAAAACCAGACATCAAATACAATAAAGAAACGGCAGATTTCGCGTCCTTGCAGGAAATTCAGCTAGAAATATTAGGTAGTGTTTGTCAAACACTACGCAAAGGTGGTATAATAACTTATAGTACCTGTACTATTGTCTCAGAGGAGAACTTTCAAGTCGTACAGGCATTTTTAGAAAGTCATCCTGAATTTGAGCAGGTTACACTAGAACATGAATGTAAGGATATCATGAAAGACGGCTGTATCCTCATTACACCTGAATTGTATGGAAGTGATGGATTCTTTATCAGTCAATTTCGTAAGATATCGGATTAGGAAGGAACTAACACATGGAAATTTCATTATTAACAGATGTTGGTCAGAAACGAACAAATAACCAAGACTATGTCAACCACTATGTCAATAGAGCTGGACGTACTATGATTATCCTAGCTGATGGTATGGGAGGTCATCGCGCAGGGAATATTGCTAGTGAAATGGCGGTAACAGACCTAGGTGTAGCTTGGGTAGATACTCAAATCGATACAGTTAATGAAGTACGTGAATGGTTTGCTAACAACCTTGAGATTGAAAATCAAAGGATTAACCAATTGGGACAAAATGAAGCCTATAAAGGAATGGGGACAACCCTTGAGGCTGTAGCCATTATTGATAATCAGGCTATTTATGCTCACATCGGAGATTCTCGTATCGGTTTGATTCGTGGAGAAGAATACCACCAGTTAACGAGCGACCATTCTTTAGTCAATGAATTGCTTAAGGCTGGTCAATTGACACCTGAAGAAGCTGCTAGCCATCCACAGAAAAATATTATTACCCAGTCAATCGGTCAAAAAGATGAAATTCAGCCTGATTTTGGAATGATCACCCTTGAGCCTGGGGACTATCTCTTACTCAATAGTGATGGTTTGACAAATATGATTTCAGGCAGTGAGATTTCTGATATTGTAACCAGCGACATTTCTTTGGCAGATAAGGCAGCAACCTTGATCCGTTTTGCCAACAATGCAGGTGGTTTAGACAACATCACAGTTGCCCTTATTGCTGTTACTGAGGAGGAAACAGAATGATCCAAATCGGCAAGATTTTTGCCGGACGCTATCGGATTGTGAAACAGATTGGCCGAGGAGGCATGGCAGATGTCTATTTGGCCAAGGATTTAATTCTAGACGGAGAAGAAGTGGCAGTGAAGGTTCTGAGGACCAACTACCAGACGGACCCGATAGCTGTAGCTCGTTTTCAGCGTGAAGCGAGAGCTATGGCAGATCTAGACCATCCTCATATCGTTCGGATAACAGATATTGGTGAGGAAGACGGCCAACAGTATCTCGCAATGGAGTATGTTGCTGGACTAGACCTTAAACGCTATATCAAGGAACACTATCCTCTTTCTAATGAAGAAGCCGTCCGTATCATGGGACAAATCCTTCTGGCTATGCGTTTAGCCCATACCAGAGGAATTGTCCAT
>CABTAV010000039.1:0-12063 GCA_902482895.1 uncultured Streptococcus sp.
CTGAGAAGTTTTATTTTATTTCTGATTTTATTGATCCTATTGGCCGGAATTTCAGCCTGTTTGACTCTGATGAAGTCCAATAAAACAGTGGAAACCAATCTTTACAAATCACTCAACACATCTTTTTCAATTAAAAAGATAGAAAACGGACAGACTTTTAAGTTGTCGGATTTATCATCCGTGATCCAGATTAAGGGGCTGGAAAGTGTCTCTCCCGAACTCGAGACGGTCGCAAAACTAAAAGACAAGGAAGCGGTAACTGGCGAGCAGAGCGTGGAGCGTGATGATTTATCAGCTGCAGACAAGAACTTGGTTAGCTTAACGGCTCTTGAGGATTCGTCTAAGGATGTGACCTTTACCAGCTCGGCTTTCAACTTAAAAGAAGGGCGACACCTTCAAAAAGGGGATTCCAAGAAAATCCTGATCCACGAAGAGTTGGCTAAGAAGAACGGTCTTTCGCTTCATGACAAGATCGGCTTGGATGCTGGGCAGTCTGAATCTGGAAAAGAACAAACAGTAGAGTTTGAGATTGTCGGCATCTTTTCTGGTAAAAAACAGGAGAAATTTACAGGCTTGTCTTCTGACTTCAGTGAAAATCAGGTCTTTACAGACTATGAAAGTAGCCAAAGCCTTTTGGGTAATGGTGAATCTCTAGTCAGTGCAGCTCGCTTCTATGTAGAAAATCCTAAGGAAATGGACGAACTCTTGAAGCAGGTGGAAAACTTGGCCTTGGATAGTCAAGGTTACCAAGTTGAGAAGGAAAACAAGGCCTTTGAACAAATCAAAGACTCAGTAGCAACCTTCCAAACCTTTCTGACTATCTTCCTTTATGGGATGTTGATAGCAGGAGCAGGAGCCTTAATTTTGGTTTTGTCTCTCTGGTTGAGAGAAAGGGTCTACGAAGTGGGAATTTTACTGGCACTTGGAAAAGGCAAGAGCTCGATCTTCCTACAGTTCTGTTTAGAGGTAGTTTTGGTATCTCTCGGTGCTTTGCTTCCAGCATTTGCTGCAGGAAACACAATCACATCCTACCTACTCCAAACTCTACTAGCAAGTGGAGATCAGGCAGTCTTACAAGACACGCTAGCCAAAGCAAGTGGTCTATCAAGTAGTTTATTATCTTTTGCAGAATCCTATGTTTTTCTAGTTCTGCTTAGTTGCTTGTCTGTAGCCCTTTGTTTCCTATTCTTATTTAGAAAATCACCGAAAGAAATTTTATCATCTATTAGTTAAGAAGGAGAAATCATGACTTTATTACAATTACAAGATCTTACCTACCGTTATAAGAATACTGCTGAAGCAGTCCTATATCAGATCAATTATAATTTTGAACCCGGGAAATTTTACAGTATTATTGGTGAGTCAGGAGCAGGAAAATCCACACTCTTGTCCCTCCTTGCGGGTCTAGATAGTCCTGTTGAAGGTTCTATCCTTTTCCAAGGAGAGGACATTCGTAAGAAGGGTTATTCTTACCATCGCATGCACCATATTTCCCTGGTCTTTCAAAATTATAACTTGATAGATTATCTTTCTCCACTGGAAAATATCCGCTTGGTCAACAAAAAGGCAAGCAAGGATACACTGCTTGAGCTTGGTTTGGATGAAAGTCAGATCAAGCGGAATGTTCTCCAGTTATCAGGTGGTCAACAACAACGTGTTGCCATTGCTCGTAGTTTGGTCTCAGAAGCTCCAGTTATTCTAGCGGATGAGCCAACAGGAAATCTGGACCCTAAAACTGCTGGAGATATTGTCGAACTGCTCAAATCACTTGCCCAGAAAACAGGTAAATGTGTGATTGTCGTCACCCACAGTAAAGAAGTGGCACAAGCGTCAGATATTACACTTGAATTAAATGATAAGAAACTGACTGAAACTCGCAACACTACAAAATAAGATGAGCTTGTTTTGATAGAATTATTAAATCAAATCTAGAAAGGGAACCTATGTTACACAACGCATTTGCCTATGTTACAAGGAAGTTTTTCAAATCGATTGTCATCTTCCTAATTATTCTCCTCATGGCGAGCTTGAGTTTGGTCGGATTGTCGATCAAGGGAGCTACTGCCAAGGCTTCTCAGGAGACCTTTAAAAATATCACCAACAGCTTCTCCATGCAAATCAATCGTCGCGTCAATCAAGGAACGCCACGTGGTGCTGGGAATATTAAAGGTGAAGATATCAAAAAAATTACCGAAAATAAGGCCATTGAGTCTTATGTGAAACGCATCAACGCTATCGGAGATTTGACTGGCTATGAACTTATCGAAACGCCAGATACCAAGAAAAATTTGACTCCTGACCGTTCCAAACATTTTGGAAGTAGCTTAATGATTACAGGTGTCAATGACTCCTCTAAAGAAGACAAGTTTGTCTCTGGTTCTTATAAGCTGGTCGAAGGTGAGCACCTAACAAACGACGACAAGGGCAAGATCCTCCTGCATAAGGACTTGGCAGCCAAACACGGCTGGAAAGTAGGGGACAAGGTCAAACTAGACTCTAATATCTACGATGCAGACAATGAAAAAGGTGCCAAGGAAACAGTCGAAGTGACAATCAAGGGACTCTTTGATGGTCATAATAAGTCAGCAGTAACCTACTCACAAGAACTCTATGAAAATACAGCTATCACTGACATTCACACTGCAGCAAAACTTTATGGATACACAGAAGACACAGCTATTTATGGGGACGTAACCTTCTTTGTAACAGCAGACAAGAACTTGGATGATGTCATGAAAGAATTGAATGGTATCAGTGGTATCAACTGGAAGAACTACACACTCGTTAAGAGCTCCTCTAACTACCCAGCTCTAGAGCAATCCATCTCTGGTATGTACAAGATGGCCAATCTCCTCTTCTGGGGTAGCTTGAGTTTCTCAGTTCTTCTCCTTGCCCTCTTGCTCAGCCTTTGGATCAATGCCCGTCGCAAGGAAGTGGGTATTCTCCTCTCTATTGGGCTCAAGCAGGCAAGTATCTTGGGTCAATTCATCACTGAATCCATCTTGATTGCCATCCCTGCTCTTGTTTCTGCTTACTTCTTAGCTACTTACACAGCGCGTGCAATCGGAAATACTGTTCTTGCCAATGTCACTTCAGGTGTTGCCAAGCAAGCCAGTAAGGCTGCTCAAGCCTCTAACCTTGGTGGTGGTGCAGAAGTAGATGGCTTTAGCAAGACCTTGTCGAGCCTAGATATTTCCATTCAGACATCAGACTTTATCATCGTCTTTGTCCTTGCCTTGGTTCTAGTGGTTCTCGTTATGGCGCTTGCTTCAAGCAATCTCCTAAGAAAACAACCAAAAGAGCTCTTGCTGGATAGCGAATAAAAAACTTGCTACCTATTCTCCCCTAAATGGGGTATAATATAGGTAGCATTTTTATCTATTTTATCTTGATAAGGCCTCTTTCTTTCAGGATGAAACTGATATAATTTACAAGAAATTTAAAGGAATGTGAAACGTTTTTTCTATGAAAATTTTAATTGTAGAAGATGAAGAGATGATCCGTGAGGGGATCAGTGACTATTTGACGGATTGTGGTTATGAAACCATTGAGGCTGCAGATGGGCAAGAAGCTTTAGAAAAATTTTCCAGCTATGAAGTAGCCTTGGTTTTACTGGATATCCAGATGCCCAAGCTCAATGGCCTGGAAGTTTTAGCTGAGATTCGTAAAACCAGTCAGGTTCCTGTTTTGATGTTGACTGCCTTTCAGGATGAAGAATACAAGATGAGTGCCTTTGCTTCGCTAGCAGATGGCTATCTAGAAAAACCCTTCTCCCTCTCCCTCTTAAAAGTGAGGGTAGACGCGATTTTCAAGCGCTATTATAATACGGGACGAATCTTCTCCTATAAGGATACCAAGGTAGACTTTGAGAGCTACAGTGCCAGCCTAGCAGGTCAAGAAGTGGCTGTTAATGCTAAAGAGTTGGAAATTTTGGACTATCTGGTGAAAAATGAAGGACGAGCCTTGACTCGATCTCAGATAATCGATGCCGTCTGGAAAGCGACAGATGAGATTCCTTTTGACCGTGTCATTGATGTTTACATCAAGGAATTGCGGAAAAAACTAGACCTGGACTGCATCCTCACTGTGCGCAATGTTGGTTATAAATTGGAGCGAAAATGAAACGAATAGGCTTATTTACAAAGATATTTATCTATACCTTCTCGATTTTTAGTGTTCTGGTCGTATGTCTTCATTTAGCCATTTATTTTCTCTTTCCCTCGACTTATCTGAGCCATCGTCAGGAAACAATTGGCCAGAAAGCGACAGCCATTGCCCAGTCCCTAGAAGGTAAGGATAGGCAGAGCATCGAGCAAGTGTTAGACTTGTATTCCCAGACTAGTGATATCAAGGGGGCCGTTAAGGGCGAGATGACCGAGGACAAGTTAGAAGTCAAGGACAGTCTTCCTCTGGATACAGACCGCCAGACAACCTCTCTTTTTATCGAGGAGCGCGAGGTGACAACGCAAGACGGTGGTGCCATGACACTCCAGTTTCTAGCTTCCATGGATTTGCAAAAGGAAGCAGAGCAGATCAGTCTCCAGTTTCTTCCCTATACCTTGCTGGCATCCTTTCTGATTTCCCTCTTGGTGGCCTATATCTATGCTCGGACCATTGTTGCACCGATTTTGGAAATCAAGCGGGTGACTAGACGGATGATGGATTTAGATGCCCAAGTGCGATTGCGTGTGGATTCCAAGGATGAGATTGGTGATCTCAAGGAACAAATCAATAGCCTCTACCAGCATCTTTTGACTGTCATTGCGGACTTGCATGACAAGAATGAAGCTATTCTCCAGCTGGAGAAGATGAAGGTCGAATTTCTACGAGGGGCTTCTCATGAACTGAAAACGCCGCTGGCTAGTTTAAAAATCCTGATCGAAAACATGAAAGAAAATGTCGGTCGTTATAAGGATAGAGACCACTATCTGGGAGTAGCCTTAGGAATTGTGGATGAGCTCAATCACCACGTTCTCCAGATACTTTCTCTCTCTTCTGTGCAGGAATTACGAGATGATAGGGAACAAATTGACCTACACCAGATGACGCAAAGTCTGGTTAAGGATTATGCCTTGTTAGCCAAGGAAAGAGAGCTCCAGATAGACAATAGTTTGACCCATCAGCAGGCCTATCTAAATCCATCGGTGATGAAATTGATTCTGTCTAACCTCATCAGCAATGCCATTAAGCACTCTGTTCCAGGTGGCTTAGTTCGCATTGGAGAGAGAGAAGGGGAACTTTTTATAGAAAATAGCTGTAGTCCAGAAGAACAAGAAAAACTAGCCCAGTCTTTTTCTAACAATGCTAGTCGCAAGGCCAAGGGGTCTGGGATGGGGCTCTTTGTGGTCAAGAGTCTATTAGAACATGAAAAATTAGCTTATCGTTTCGAGATGGAGGAGAATCGTTTAACCTTCTTTATAGCTTTTCCAAAAGTCGCCCAAGACTAGGGAGAGAAAGGGGTTACATAGATGAAGCTAGAAGAAATTCAATCGAAACTGCGGGAAAAACTAGATTTTTTTGTCAAAAAGTGATAAAATGAACAATGTAAATGGGATGACCCATAAAAATATACAGGAGGCCTGATAAAATGGCAATCGTTTCAGCAGAAAAATTTGTCCAAGCAGCTCGTGACAACGGTTATGCAGTTGGTGGATTTAACACAAACAACCTTGAGTGGACTCAAGCTATCTTGCGCGCAGCAGAAGCTAAAAAAGCTCCAGTCTTGATCCAAACTTCAATGGGTGCTGCTAAATACATGGGTGGTTACAAAGTTGCTCGCAACTTGATCGCTAACCTTGTTGAATCAATGGGTATCACTGTACCAGTAGCTATCCACCTTGACCACGGTCACTACGAAGATGCACTTGAGTGTATCGAAGTTGGTTACACTTCAATCATGTTTGACGGTTCACACCTTCCAGTTGAAGAAAACCTTAAATTGGCTAAAGAAGTTGTTGAAAAAGCACACGCTAAAGGTATCTCAGTAGAAGCTGAAGTTGGTACTATCGGTGGTGAAGAAGACGGAATCATCGGTAAAGGTGAATTGGCTCCAATCGAAGACGCTAAAGCAATGGTTGCAACTGGTATCGACTTCTTGGCAGCTGGTATCGGTAACATCCACGGTCCTTACCCAGCAAACTGGGAAGGTCTTGACCTTGATCACTTGCAAAAATTGACAGAAGCTCTTCCAGGATTCCCAATCGTATTGCACGGTGGATCAGGTATTCCTGATGAGCAAATTCAAGCAGCTATCAAACTTGGTGTTGCGAAAGTTAACGTTAACACTGAATGCCAAATCGCATTCGCTAACGCAACTCGTAAATTTGCTCGTGACTACGAAGCAAACGAAGCAGAATACGACAAGAAAAAACTCTTCGACCCACGTAAATTCTTGGCTGACGGTGTAAAAGCTATCCAAGCATCAGTTGAAGAACGTATCGATGTATTCGGTTCAGAAGGTAAAGCTTAATCTAGCTGAATAATACAGATGAAACCTGCCCATTGGGTGGGTTTTTTGGCGTGAATATATTGTAGAAGAACCAATCTTAAGTTGCTAAAAGGTTCTATTTTTTGTACAATAATGCTATGAAAAAACTAAAACAATGTAGTCTTGCCTTTCTTAGTTTCATTCTTTTGTTTCTAGCGGCTACATTCATCTTTCACCGTATCAGTTTGGAAAAAGAACAAGCCTTACTGACACCTATGGGACAACAAGTTCTCGTCGATGGACATCAAATAAATGTTTACGTTGAAGGGAATGGTCCTGAGACTATAGTAGTTCTCTCAGGTGCTAGTATTGCTTCTCCTATATTGGACTTTAAAGAAGTATCGGAATCCTTATCGAAACGGTATAAGGTAGTCATCGTGGAGCGAGCAGGATATGGTTATAGTGATGATAGCAATCATTCAAGAGATGTGATGGAGGTTTTGTCTGAGACGCGTCAAGCTCTTTCACAAGCAAATGTCAAAGGTCCTTTTATCATTTTGTCTCATTCCATGGCTAGTCTTGAGAGTTTAGCTTGGCAGGAAAAATATCCTGATGAAGTGAAAACCTTGGTTGGGTTAGATTGGGCACTGCCAGCTAGTTATGAAGATTTAAAGGAGAATCAGTCCTTGCTCACTGTGGCATATTGGAGTAGCAAGATTGGTTTATTACGCTACTTACCTGAGTCTTTTTATATAAAAAATCAAACTCTGACCGAAAATGAACGAAAACAATATAAACTTCTAGCTTATAAGCAGTTGATGTCACAAGCCATGCTTCATGAATCCCAAACGGTAAAGGAAAATGCCAAGAAAGTTACTTCTAGCATCAATCCGAAAATTCCCACCTTATTACTGGTGTCTAACGGTGAAGGTACTAGTTTTAGCCAATCAGAATGGCAACGTTATGCAGAGAGATTTGCAAGCGACCAGTCTAATGTTCAAGTCGTCTATATGGATGCGCCTCACGACCTCTATCATTATCAAAGCGATGCTATTGTTTCTCGCATTAAAGAATTTTTAGAGAATAATTGAGGGCTTAAAAATCCATTGAGACTGATGATAATAATTGAAAGGTAGTGACTTATGAATAATTCTTATATTTTACTTAGACATGCTCATTCAAGATTTTCAAGTGATGATTTTAATAGAACTTTATCAGAAAAAGGATTTTCATCTCTTGACCAGTTAGAGTTTTTGAATTCTTTTAATATTGATTATTATTTTTCTAGTCCTTATAAACGAGCATTTGAAACGATTAATAGCTCGCCAATTCAATTTGATAAAATAGTTCTTGATAATCGGTTACGAGAGAGAAAATTATCTTCAACCTTTATAAAAGATTCTGAGTTTGAAGACAGTATTAAATATTTATGGCAAAATCCTAGTGAATCTCTTTCAGAAGGGGAATCAAATCAAGACGCACTAGCTAGAGTACTAAATTTTTTAATGGAATTGGAAGAGAGATACTCAGAAAAAACGATTTTACTTAGTTCACACGGGAATTTGATAGGAATACTACTAAATCACTTTGATTCCAGTTTTGATTATGAAAAATGGGAGCAAATGACCTTTCCAGATTGTTTTCTAATTGATAGAAATGGGATTGTGAAAAGAATTATGAAAGATTAGTTCTTTGATTAAATAGTGAATCATATTGATCAAAATAGTTTGCTTTTTACAATTCGTAACCTGCCCCTAAGGGCAGGTTTTTTGTGTTTTAAAGAAATTATCAAACAAGAATTTTTGATTCAAAAGTATTACATTAAGAGAGAAGTCTCTAATTTCATAATCTACAAGCAAACGCTTGCATTCCATTTTTTATTGGACTATAATAGGTTGGTGTAAAGCCTTCTGTAAAGATAAAATGTAGCAGGTTTAGAAAGTAAGGATTTAGAATACTTGTAGTCAAAAACACAATGTTGCTATTCCTTACATAGGGAGATAGATATGGCAATGATAGAAGTGGAACATCTTCAGAAAAATTTTGTGAAGACTGTTAAGGAACCGGGCTTGAAGGGGGCTTTGCGTTCCTTTATTCATCCTGAAAAGCAGACCTTTGAAGCGGTCAAAGATTTGACCTTTGAGGTACCAAAGGGGCAGATTTTAGGCTTCATAGGGGCAAATGGTGCTGGGAAGTCGACAACCATTAAAATGCTGACAGGAATTTTGAAACCAACATCTGGTTTTTGTCGGATTAACGGCAAGATTCCCCAGGACAATCGCCAAGATTATGTCAAGGATATTGGAGTCGTTTTCGGACAACGCACTCAACTATGGTGGGATTTGGCTCTGCAAGAGACCTACACGGTTTTAAAAGAGATTTACGATGTGCCAGACTCGCTCTTCCATAAGCGTATGGACTTTTTGAATGAGGTCTTGGATTTGAAGGACTTTATTAAAGACCCCGTGCGAACTCTTTCATTGGGACAGCGCATGCGGGCGGACATTGCAGCTTCCTTGCTTCACAATCCCAAGGTTCTCTTTTTAGATGAGCCGACTATTGGTTTGGATGTGTCGGTCAAGGACAACATTCGTCGAGCTATCACCCAAATCAATCAGGAGGAAGAAACAACTATTCTTTTGACCACTCACGACCTGAGCGACATTGAGCAGCTCTGTGATCGGATTTTTATGATTGACAAGGGGCAAGAGATTTTTGATGGAACGGTTAGCCAGCTTAAGGACACATTTGGCAAGATGAAGACTCTTTCTTTTGAATTGCTACCAGGTCAAAGTCATCTCCTTTCTCACTATGAAGGCCTGCCTGATATGATTATTGATAGACAGGGGACTAGCCTCAACATTGAATTCGATAGTTCTCGCTACCAGTCAGCTGACATTATCAAGCAAACCCTGTCTGATTTTGAAGTCCGTGATTTGAAGATGATGGATACGGATATTGAGGATATTATCCGTCGCTTCTATCGGAAGGAGCTCTAAGATGGTCAAATTGTGGAGACGTTATAAACCCTTTATCAATGCAGGTGTTCAGGAGTTGATTACCTATCGAGTCAACTTTCTTCTCTATCGGATTGGTGATGTCATGGGGGCTTTTGTGGCCTTTTATCTCTGGAAGGCTGTCTTTGATTCCTCGCAGGAGTCTTTGATTCAGGGCTTTAGTATGGCAGATATCACCCTCTACATCATCATGAGTTTTGTGACCAATCTTCTGACTAGGTCAGATTCGTCCTTTATGATTGGGGAGGAGGTCAAGGATGGTTCCATCATCATGCGTTTGTTGAGACCAGTGCATTTTGCAGCCTCTTACCTTTTCACCGAACTGGGGTCCAAGTGGTTGATTTTTATCTCTGTTGGCCTGCCATTTTTAAGTGTCATTGTCTTGATGAAAATCTTATCTGGGCAAGGAATTGTAGAAGTGCTGGGATTAACTTTCCTTTATCTTTTTAGCTTAACGCTGGCCTATCTGATTAACTTTTTCTTTAATATCTGCTTTGGATTTTCTGCCTTTGTGTTTAAAAATCTATGGGGTTCCAATCTACTCAAGACTTCCATAGTGGCTTTTATGTCTGGAAGTTTGATTCCCTTGGCTTTCTTTCCAAAGGTTGTTGCAGATATTCTGTCCTTCCTGCCTTTTTCATCCTTGATTTATACTCCGGTCATGATTATCGTTGGGAAATACGATGCCAATCAGATGCTTCAAGCACTCGCTTTGCAGTTTTTCTGGCTCCTAGTGATGGTGGGCTTGTCTCAGTTGATTTGGAAACGAGTTCAGTCCTTTATCACCATTCAAGGAGGTTAGTATGAAAAAATATCAACGCATGCATCTGATTTTTATCAGACAATACATCAAGCAAATCATGGAATACAAGGTGGATTTTGTGGTTGGAGTACTGGGAGTATTTCTGACTCAAGGTCTGAACCTCTTGTTTCTCAATGTCATCTTTCAACACATCCCCTCGCTAGAAGGCTGGTCCTTCCAAGAGATTGCTTTTATCTATGGATTTTCCTTGATTCCCAAGGGCTTGGACCATCTCTTTTTTGACAATCTTTGGGCACTGGGGCAACGCTTGGTGAGAAAGGGAGAGTTTGACAAGTATCTGACTCGTCCCATCAATCCCCTCTTTCATATCCTAGTTGAAACCTTTCAAATTGATGCCTTGGGCGAACTCTTGGTCGGTGGTATTTTACTGGGAACAACCGTAACTAGCATTGCTTGGACTCTCCCAAAATTCCTGCTTTTCCTAGTCTGCATACCATTTGCGACCTTGATTTATACTTCCTTGAAAATTGCGACAGCCAGCATCGCTTTTTGGACCAAGCAGTCAGGCGCCATGATCTACATTTTTTATATGTTTAATGACTTTGCTAAGTATCCGATTTCCATTTACAATTCGCTCCTTCGATGGTTGATTAGCTTTATCGTGCCGTTTGCCTTTACGGCCTATTATCCTGCTAGCTATTTCTTACAGGACAAGGATGTGTTCTTTAACATCGGAGGTTTGATGTTGATTTCCCTTGTCTTCTTTGCCATTTCCCTTAAACTTTGGGATAGGGGCTTGGATGCTTACGAAAGTGCCGGTTCGTAAATAATAGAATACCAAAGCCTTGTCTTGGGACAGGCTTTTTTTTAATAGAGATGAAAATTTCTTGACACCTATTCTCAGAGTGCTATACTGTAAGTGTAATCGCCGATTTAGCTCAGTTGGTAGAGCAAGGCACTCGTAAAGCCTAGGTCACAGGTTCAATCCCTGCAATCGGCAAAGTGAAGAAGCTCACTAGGGCTTCTTTTTTTCTTAACTCTTCAACCACTTAGACAGATATAGAGACCAGATAGGCAAAAGAACTTGTTCTTGAAACTGACCTCTGCTATAATGATTTTTGTAAGGGACGTGAGTAGTCACTATCAAATAACTCAAGTTCTTAAAAAAGAAATTGGAGATAAAGAAATGAAAAAATTATTGGGGATTGTATTTTTACTAGCAGCGACAGTATTGTATTTTGGTTCTGTTGGCTGGCCAAGTTTGGATGTCAACCTATGGTCCTTGATTCCGGTTGGCTTGTTCCTCTTTTTCACTCTAGAGAATCTTTTGAAAAAGGATTACAAGGCTAGTCTGATGTGTTTGATTATTGCCTTTATTATTGCGAATGCAATTTTGGACCTGTTGCCAATTTCAAGTGGCTTGGTAATTGGAGCAGGTGTGCTGGCTTGTGTAGGTATTGGTTACCTCTTTCCTGATAAAGAAGGAAAATAATACTCTTCGAAAATCTCTTCAAACCACGTCAGCTTCGCCTTGCCGTACTCAAGTACTGTTTGAGGCTAGCTTCCTAGTTTGCTTTTTGATTTTCATTGAGTATAAGAATTATTAAAAAAGATATAAAGAAAAACACTTCAATCATTATATTTTAGTTTGATTGAGGTGTTTTCGATTTCATTTTTTATTTCTGAGCCATCAATTCAACAATCATCTCGATATATATGACAAGGGTCACTAAGAATCCTGCACGCCAGAAGAATTTGATGAATTTAGGATAGTAAAAGCTACGTTTTTTCAAAAGAAAGAAAAAAACGAGAATAATGGCTAGGAGTGAGAGGGCTAGGCCCAGTCTAGGGAGGAA
>CABTAV010000040.1:0-11765 GCA_902482895.1 uncultured Streptococcus sp.
AGCAAACTAGGAAGCTAGCCGCAGGCTGTACTTGAGTACGGCAAGGCGAAGCTGACGTGGTTTGAATTTGATTTTCGAAGAGTATCAGTTAGAAGAAAGAGTCACAAACACACTTTGTGGCTTTTTTATTTCCATAAAAATGGTAAAATAGTAAGAGTAGAAATGGAGTTCGAGACATGAAAGTAATAGATCAATTTAAAAATAAGAAAGTCCTTGTTTTAGGTTTGGCCAAGTCTGGTGAATCTGCAGCTCGTTTGTTGGATAAGCTGGGTGCCATTGTGACAGTAAATGACGGGAAACCATTCGAGGACAATCCAGCTGCGCAAAGTTTGCTGGAAGAAGGGATCAAGGTCATCACAGGCGGTCATCCTTTGGAACTCTTGGATGAAGAGTTTGCCCTTATGGTGAAAAATCCAGGTATCCCATACAGTAATCCCATGATTGAAAAGGCTTTGTCCAAGGGAATTCCAGTCTTGACCGAGGTGGAATTGGCTTATTTGATTTCTGAAGCACCGATTGTTGGTATTACTGGTTCGAACGGTAAAACAACCACAACGACTATGATTGGGGAAGTTTTGACTGCTGCTGGGCAACATGGTCTCTTATCAGGAAATATCGGCTATCCAGCTAGTCAAGTGGCACAAACTGCGTCAGACAAGGACACGCTTGTCATGGAACTTTCTTCTTTCCAACTCATGGGCGTTCAAGAATTTCATCCTGAGATTGCGGTTATTACCAACCTCATGCCAACTCATATCGATTACCATGGTTCTTTTGAGGAATATGTAGCAGCCAAGTGGAATATCCAGAACAAGATGACAGTAGCTGATTTCCTTGTCTTGAACTTTAACCAAGACTTGGCAAAAGAATTAGCTACTAAAACACAAGCTACAGTTGTACCATTCTCAACACTTGAAAAGGTTGATGGAGCTTATCTGGAAGATGGTCAACTCTACTTCCGTGGGGAAGTTGTCATGGCAGCGAATGAAATCGGAGTTCCAGGTAGCCACAATGTGGAAAATGCCCTTGCGACGATTGCTGTAGCCAAGCTTCGTGGTGTGGATAACCAAACCATCAAGGAAACTCTTTCAGCCTTTGGTGGTGTCAAACACCGTCTCCAATTTGTGGATGAAATCAAGGGTGTTAAGTTCTATAATGATAGCAAGTCAACCAATATCTTGGCGACTCAAAAAGCCTTGTCAGGATTTGACAACAGCAAGGTCATCTTGATTGCAGGTGGTTTAGACCGTGGTAATGAGTTTGACGAATTGGTTCCAGACATTACTGGGCTCAAGAAGATGGTCATCCTTGGTCAATCTGCTGAGCGTGTCAAACGGGCGGCGGATAAGGCTGGTGTCGCTTATGTGGATGCGACTGATATTGCAGATGCGACCCGCAAGGCTTATGAGCTAGCGGCTCAAGGAGATGTGGTTCTTCTCAGCCCTGCCAATGCCAGCTGGGATATGTATGCTAACTTTGAAGTACGTGGCGACCTCTTTATCGACACAGTGGCGGAGTTAAAGGAATAATATGAAAAAAATTGTCTTTACAGGTGGGGGGACGGTTGGACACGTGACCCTCAACCTTTTGTTAATTCCCAAGTTTATCGAAGATGGCTGGGAAGTCCACTATATCGGGGATAAGCGTGGTATTGAACACCAAGAAATCCTCAAGTCAGGTCTAGATATCACCTTCCATTCCATTGCGACTGGAAAATTGCGTCGCTATTTCTCTTGGCAAAATATGCTGGATGTCTTTAAAGTTGGCTGGGGAATTGTCCAATCTCTCTTTATTATGTTGCGACTTCGTCCACAGGCCCTTTTTTCAAAGGGAGGCTTTGTCTCTGTGCCACCTGTTATCGCAGCACGTGTTTCAGGAGTGCCTGTCTTTATTCACGAATCTGACCTATCTATGGGCTTGGCCAATAAAATTGCTTATAAATTTGCGACTAAGATGTATTCAACCTTTGAGCAAGATTCAAGTTTGTCTAAGGTCGAGCATGTGGGAGCAGTGACCAAGGTTTCAGACCAAAAAAGTCCAGAACCAGATGAATTGGTAGATATTCAAACCCACTTTAATCCTAAATTGCCAACTGTATTGTTTGTCGGTGGTTCTGCGGGCGCTCGTGTCTTTAATCAATTGGTGACAGACCATAAGAAAGAACTGACAGAGCGCTACAATATTATCAATCTAACTGGAGATTCTAGCTTGAATGAGTTGAGTCAAAATCTCTTTCGTGTTGACTATGTGACCAATCTCTATCAACCCTTGATGGAATTGGCTGATATTGTTGTGACACGAGGTGGTGCCAATACGATTTTTGAGCTCTTAGCCATGGCAAAATTGCATGTTATTGTGCCGCTTGGTCGTGAAGCTAGTCGTGGAGATCAGATTGAAAATGCAGCCTACTTTGTAAAAAAAGGCTATGCAGAAGAGCTTCAAGAAAGCGATTTGACCTTGGACAGTTTAGAAGAGAAGCTTTCTCACTTACTAAGCCACAAGGAAGACTACCAAGCTAAGATGAAGGCTTCTAAGGAATTGAAATCTCTAGCAGATTTTTATGAATTATTGAAAAAAGATTTATCATAAGGAAAGTAAATGTCAAAAGATAAGAAAAATGAGAGCAAAGAAATCCTCGAAGAATTTAAAGAGTTATCAGAATGGCAGAAACGAAACCAAGAATATCTAAAAAAGAAGGCTGAAGAAGAGGCGGCCCTAGCTGAGGAGAAGGAAAAGGAAAGACAGGCTCGAATGGCTTCAAAATCTGAAAAGTCAGATGCAACTGAGGAGCAAGAGAGTAAATCTGATCCAAAAGACCCAAAATCAGCTAAGGATGATACTGAAGAAAAAGTAGAAAAGTCAGAAGACGTCAAAAAAGAAGAACCAGAGTCCAAAGAACCAAAATCCAAAGAACCAAAGAAACAGGCTAAAAAAGTAGAGAAAAAGCCTGTAAAGGAAAAAACGGTTAAACCGAAAATTCCAGGAGTTCATATCTGGCGGGCTATCTCGATTTTGTTTCTCAGTCTGCTTTTATTGGTTGTCTCTGCTTACTTGCTCAGTCCTTATGCGACCATGAAGGATATTCGTGTTGAGGGAACCGTGCAAACTACAGATGATGATATTCGACAGGCTTCAGGCATTCAGGATTCGGATTATACGATTAACCTTCTGCTAGACAAGGCAAAATATGAAGAGCAGATCAAGTCTAACTATTGGGTTGAATCAGCTCAGCTTGTCTATCAATTTCCAACCAAGTTTACAATCAAGGTCAAGGAATATGATATTGTTGCCTATTATGTTTCTGGAGAAAGTCATTATCCAATCCTTTCAAGCGGTCAGCTTGAGACCAGTTCGGTGAGTTTGGTCAGTCTGCCAGAAACTTATATATCAGTTCTCTTTAATAACAGCGAACAAATCAAGACCTTTACCTCAGAACTTTCTCAAATTAGCCCCGAACTCAAATCTTCTATCCAAAAGGTGGAACTAGCCCCAAGCAAGGTGACTTCAGATTTAATTCGATTGACCATGAATGATTCGGACGAAGTCTTGGTTCCCCTGTCTGAAATGAGCAAGAAATTGCCTTATTACAGTAAGATTAAGCCACAATTGTCAGAACCGAGTGTGATTGACATGGAAGCTGGAATTTACAGTTACACTGTGGCGGATAAATTAATTATGGAAGCTGAGGAAAAGGCCAAACAAGAGGCCAAGGAAGCTGAGAAGAAACAAAAAGAGGAAGAGAAGAAAAGACTGGAAGAACAGCAGAATAAATTGGAAGAAGAGAAGAAAAAATTGGAGGAAGAGAGCAATCGAAATCAAACAAGTCAGCGTTCATCGCGTCGCTAGGTTTAGCTTTTTTTCTATAGCTCTTTAGTGACCATGTTTTTACTTGACAAGTGCTAGTAGAAATAATAGAATAGTAAAAAACCTTTAAAGCAGTCCAGAGAGGCAGCTAAGGTTAGACGGTGAAAGGGTGGAGACTACCCATTTTTCGTGGAACCTTGCTGTTGGCAGGTTCCTTTTTTCGTGGTTTCTGTTGCCCAGACTCTCTCACTAGCAAAGGTAAAAGGAGAAACCTATGCGAGAACATCGTCCAGTCATTGCTCTTGATTTTCCTAGTTTTGAGGCGGTCAAGGAATTTTTAGCTCTTTTCCCAGTAGAAGAAAGCCTTTATCTAAAGGTAGGGATGGAGCTTTATTATGCAGCGGGGCCTGAGATTGTGTCCTACTTGAAAGGCTTGGGTCACAGTATCTTTTTGGATCTCAAGCTGCATGACATTCCAAATACAGTTAAATCTGCTATGAAGGTCTTGTCTCAGCTTGGTGTGGATATGACCAATGTTCATGCGGCTGGGGGTGTAGAGATGATGAAGGCTGCGCGTGAAGGTCTTGGAAGTCAAGCCAAATTGATTGCTGTTACTCAGCTTACATCAACATCAGAAGCTCAGATGCAGGAGTTTCAAAATATTCAAACCAGTCTGCAGGAGTCAGTGATTCATTATGCCAAGAAGACGGCTGAAGCGGGATTAGATGGTGTTGTTTGCTCGGCTCAGGAAGTGCAACTCATCAAGCAGGCCACCAATCCAGATTTTATCTGTCTGACACCGGGCATTCGTCCAGCAGGTGCTGCAGTTGGAGACCAAAAACGCGTGATGACACCTGCTGATGCCTATCAAATCGGTAGTGACTATATCGTAGTGGGACGTCCCATTACCCAAGCTGAGAATCCTGTTGCAGCTTATCATGCCATCAAGGATGAATGGACACAGGACTGGAATTAAAGAACTAGATTAGAAAAACAAAAGGAGAAGACCATGACACTTGCTAAAGATATCGCTAGCCACCTCTTGAAAATTCAAGCAGTTTACCTCAAACCAGAGGAGCCTTTCACTTGGGCATCTGGTATCAAGTCACCGATTTACACTGATAATCGTGTGACACTAGCCTATCCAGAAACTCGTAACTTAATTGAAAATGGCTTTGTGGAAGCTATCAAAGAAGCCTTTCCAGAGGTAGAAGTGATTGCAGGAACTGCAACAGCAGGGATTCCTCACGGAGCCATCATTGCTGACAAGATGAATCTGCCATTTGCCTATATCCGTAGCAAACCAAAAGACCACGGTGCTGGTAATCAAATCGAAGGTCGGGTAGATCAAGGTCAAAAAATGATAGTGGTTGAAGATCTTATTTCAACAGGTGGTTCTGTTCTTGAAGCAGTAGCAGCTGCTAAACGAGAAGGAGCAGATGTGCTTGGAGTTGTAGCGATTTTCAGCTACCAATTGCCAAAAGCAGACAAAAACTTTGCAGATGCTGGTGTTAAGCTGTTAACACTTTCTAACTACAGTGAACTCATTCACCTAGCTCAAGAAGAAGGTTACATCACACCAGAAGGCTTAGATCTCCTAAAACGATTTAAAGAAGACCAAGAAAATTGGCAAGAAGGTTAGGTCAGTAAGATAAAGAGAGACGAGTCTGGGACAAAAATCTAACTTTAAATATAAAAAACGAACAAAACGAGTTATCTAACAACCAGAATTCTGTTTCGTTCGTTTTTTTGTATAATTTATCGATTTTTAAAATTTATAATAAAGAATTTCTAAAATTAAAATCTTTTTGTCCCGGACTCTTTTAACCATTTTGTTTAAAATATGATAATATTTTAAACAAAATAATTGACAGCGCTTTCTTTTATTGATATAATGAAAATATAATATGTATCAAATTGATCAATCAACTATCTTGTTTATCACTTCTTAGGAGGACGATGTCATGAAAAGAAGAAAAATATATTCCCTTTTTTGCGTAGTTACAATTGCATTTAGTTTGTTTCTCCCTACAGTCTTAGCTAGACAGATTGGAGATTATGATTTAACGTTGCCGCGTTTTGGTGCGGATACAACTAGTGAGCTTGAGAAAGAAAACGCCTCTGCTGGAATTAATAATAATGACAGCACTGGTGGCGGTAAAACGTTAAATACCTCTATTCGTAGCGCCTATAGTGGGGCAGATATCACTCCAATGTATCAATTGAGTTCTGGCTCTAGGATTGTCATGTACTATAATGGAGGTGGTGATAATTATATTGGTTCTGATACTAGATTAGCTATGGCGCCACAGTTTGGAAATCATGTAAGAATTCATACTTCAGGTTCTTGGAGTCCAGATTCTTATTAACTTACTTGTCAGAGTAAGCCTTAAAGATGGTTGATTGTGGGTGTAGCATGAAAAAAGAATGCTACACCCTATTCTTATTATAAGGAGGAGTTGGGATGGAATTTTTTATTTGTAATCTTGTACGAGTCGTTAAATCACCTCGGTTTTATATGTCTTTATTTTTGACCCTTCTTTGCATGAGTTTAGGAAATTTCCTTGCTTTCAATGGTATTTATAAAATTGAAGGTTTATCGATTTTTTTTGCCGCTTCTTCTATTAGAGGATTTTCACCGATTAGCCTAGTAGCTGCACTTATCTGTACACTGCCCTATTCTAGTCAGATAATAGAGGATGCTGAGAGTCATTTTCTAACAGCACAATTGTGTCGAATTTCTAAAAAGAAGTATCTGGCTATTGTGGGTAGTACTGTAATTATTTCTTCTTTTCTAGTCTTTTTTCTCCCCTATTTATTATTATTAGGAATTAATCTTTTAGTGACTCCTTATCAGGAAATTTATATTGGAGACTATAGTGGTGCCTTAAAAGAATTATTTGATTCTAATCAGTTTCTCTATAGTCTTGTAACGACTCTCTGGTATGGAGTTTGGGGCGCTGTGTTCTCTATTTTTGGACTAGCTAGTGCTTTGCTAGTGAAGAAAAAATTAGGAGCTATTTTCATCCCAGTTGCCTATATGATGGTTGGGGGTATTTTTTGGGGTATTTTAGAGCTATCTTACTTAGAACCTGTGACAACATTAGCTTTGGGATATCAGAAAGATATCAGTCTTTCCTTAGTTAGTGGGCATCTTGCTTTTATTTTATTTGTTAGTTGTTTGGTTGTTTATGGTACATTTTTTCTACATTCAGAGGACTACGTATAATGAAACAATTTGTTCAATTTTACAAAAAAGATTTTTTAGCAGTATTGGTTTATTTTATATTACTGCTATCCTGTATTTTATCTAGTACAGTATATTTACTGCGATGTCGCCAATATTCAATCCATCCAAATGTATTAGAATGGCTCTTAGTCTTACTTCAAGATATTACGACTGGAGTATATTGCTTTCCGTTCACATATATATTATTCTTTTTTCATTTGATGAATAACTATTTTAATAGGTTGGAGTGCCGCATTCGTCTGAAATCAATTAAGCACTTTACCAGTTTTAGTTTCAAATTAGCAGCTCTTAGTACGGGGATTTGGACGGCGACTTTATTTTTATTGATTTTTCTAATTGCATTTAGTAATGGTTTTAGCTTCTCTTTGGAGATAAAGGAGGTTGATTTTTTAAGAGAATTTTATGGTATAAGTATTGCAAACAATGCTAGTTTCTTTATAGGATTTTTTTTCTCTTATATAGCATACTATTTCTTTTTATCCTTACTTACTATTAGCAGTTTTTCTTGGTTTAAAAAATCAAACATGAGCTTAGTATTTCTGTTTACTTTTTTATTTGTAGAATCCTTATTCTGGATTTATCAGTTGAACAATGGGCTAATTGGATTATTGCCAATTTTTCAGTATATGGTAAATTCCAATCCGTATGCATTGATTTATTGGCTTACATTACTATCTATCATAATTCCATTGACTGTATTTTCTGTTCATAGAAACTGGAGGAGAGTGTAAAAGTTGGAAATGGGAAAGTTAAGTAGTCACATGTGGAGGTTGAATCAGATAATCTATACCAAGTACTTTTGGGGTTATGTTCTTTTTTGGATATTGATTTGTTTAGGATTATGGTATTGGTTAGAAGGAAATGATAGACTTGTTATAGAAATTTTAAAAGGGCCTAATCTGAGTCAAAACTCTTTTTTAGTCTTATCTATATGGTTGCTTCATTGGTTTATTATTCATGCATTTTTTCTAGCAGTTGTATATCGTAGAAGAGCATCCGATTTCTTTATGGAAGTGATTCGATTTTCTTCTATTAAGCTCTGGATTAGGTATCAGATTTGGACCTGTTTTCTTTATGGACTCGTTTTAATCATGGTAAAAGTTCTAGTGATTCAATTTATGTTACAGTTACCAAACTGGGATATAGGAGTTTTGTTTATAGTTGATTTTTTGAATGTTTGTGTGCTATCCTTGCTTTGCTTTACGTTATACATACTAGGAGCGAATGAGCAAATGAACTTTTCTTGTGTTAGCTTCTTTTTACTCATGATTGTGTTTGGCAGTTTATTTGTGGGGAATCGAACCAATTATCTATTTTATATTCTGAATAGAGGAAATGGAGATATAGGACGAGATCTATTTCTTCAGTTGCTATTTTTAGTCTTTCTTTTTAAAAGCATTTTCTATTTCACTCGTCAAAAGAGGAGGTTTATAGAATGAATGAAATAATTACATTAAAAAATATTCAGTTGGAATTAAAAAAAACATGTGTTTTTCAAAACCTTAATTTTAGTTGTAAACAGGGGGAAATTATAGGAATTACTGGTGCGAATGGCTCAGGGAAAAGTGTATTGTTTAAATTAATAGCTGGTTTATATAGTCCGTCTTATGGGGAAGTGTTAATCAATGGGGAAAATATTGTTCCTGAGAGAAAAATTCCAGCTAATTTGGGAGCTTTGATTGAAGAACCTGGTTTTATAAATTATTATAGTGGCTTTAAGAATTTACAATATTTGGCAAGCATACGAGGAGTAGTTGGTAATCAGGAAATCAATGATACACTGAAAATAGTTGGTCTATATGAGCAAAAAGACCAGAAAGTTAAAACTTATTCGCTAGGTATGAGGAAAAAGCTAGGGATTGCTCAAGCAATTATGGAGAATCCCTCTATTCTTTTACTAGATGAACCTATGAATGCCTTGGACAAATCAAGTGTAGAAAATATGAGAACATTGTTTAGAAAGCTCTCTAGTGAAAAAGGGACAACAATTTTGATTGCTAGTCATAGTGAAGAGGATATTCGTATCTTATGTGATAAAGTATATGCAATAGAAGATAAAGTATGTACACTGTGTTCAGATTGAACATCTTAGATAGACTCAGGATGTTATAGGTAAAATCTTAAAAAGGGATTGGAGTTTAAAATCCAGTCCCTTTTAAGAGTTAATAACTAGTCAACTTTTTCGCCCTCAACAACCAGGTCATCAGCTTTAGCAGCGTCACCGTAGGTTGGGTGAAGTGTTTTTTCATAGGCCTTGTGGAAGAAGTTTTCCTTACCTAATTTTTCAATATCTTTATTGATGAAGTCTAGCAATTCTTGGTTGCCTTTTTGAACTGCTGCCGCAATGGTATCTGGATTACCGAGGGAAGTAATTCCTACTTCAAATCCTTTATTTTCAAGCGCCCAAGCTAGAACTTCAGTATTGTCAGTAGAGAAGGCATCTCCACGTCCGTCAAGAAGAGCTTGGTAAGAGTCACTGTATTGGTCATATTTTTGGAGTTTAATTTCTGGATGATTCTTTTCAAAATAAGTCTCAGCAGTCGTTCCTTTTGTGACAATTAAGGTTTTACCTTCAAGTTGTTTGACGTCTGTAATGAGACCAGTCTTAGGTGATACGACTCCAAGAGAAACTTTCATGTATGGAAGGGCAAAATCAACTTGTTTCTTGCGTTCGTCAGTCACTGTAAAGTTGGCAAGAGTAATATCTACCTTGTTTGAAATCAAGTATTCCGCACGGTTGGCAGCATCGACTGAAACGTATTTAACCTTCACGCCAAGGTCTTGCGCTAATTGGTTCCCAAGTTCAATATCGTAACCTTGGTAAGAACCGTCATTGTCAACGTAACCAAACGGTTTTTTATCTCCAAACACGGCGACTCGTAGCTCACCGCTTTTTTTGATTTCATCGATTGTGCGGGCCTTGGCAGTGGTTTTTCCAGATGATGAACCAGCATTTCCACCTGAGCTACAAGCTGTGACAAAGATAAGGGCAAAGGCAAGTGCCAAAACAGTTAAGAGTGGTTTGAATAGTTTCATAAGAATCTCCTTTATAGATATGAGCCAAATTGGCTAAAGTCAAAGACGTTTAAAAATTCCTGAGCTCGTTTGGTTTGAGGATTGGTAAAGAAGGCTTGAGCCGTTCCTTCTTCAGCAATTTTCCCTTGGTCGAGGAAGATAATCCGATCGGCAATAGCTTGGGCAAACTGCATTTCATGGGTTACTAAAATCATGGTGCGACCTTCTTGAGCTAAATCATTGATAAGTTCTAGAACCTCACGCACCATTTCTGGATCCAGCGAAGCAGTCACTTCGTCAAAAAGGATGATTTCTGGATGCATGAGGAGGGCACGGACAATTGCAACCCGTTGCTTCTGTCCACCAGATAATTGACGCGCAAAGCTATGTTGTTTGTCTAGCAAACCGACACGTTCCAGTAGTTGCAGAGCTTCTTCCGTTACTTCCTTCTTGTCCCTTCCTTGAGCCTTGATAGGACCTAGGATGAGGTTTTGTAGGACATCCAGATGGGGAAAGAGTTCATAACTTTGAAAGACCATGCCAATCTTTTGGCGAACTAGGTGAAAGTCTTTTTTATTTTCAACGATAGACTGACCGTCCAGAAGAATATCTCCACCTTGAATACTTTCTAAGCCGTTGAGACAACGAAGGAGGGTACTTTTCCCACAACCAGAGGGTCCTAGAATGACGACAACTTCCCCTTTATTGATTTGTAGGGATAGACCTTGGAGGATGGGATTGTCTCCGAAGGATTTTTTGAGTTCCTTGATTTCTAAGATAGTTTCAGACATTTAGTTCCTCCAATGTTTTTCTAAGTGAGTGGATAGTTTGGAAATAGGGAAGCAGACTGCGAAATACAAGACTAGAATGGTTCCATAAATCCAAAAGGAAGCGGTTGCGATAGTCAAGCGATTGCTATCGATGATTTGTTGTCCAACCTTTGTAACCTCAACAACCCCTATCAAAACAACCAAGGAAGTGGTTTTAATCATCCGAGTGACAAGGTTGATGGCTTGTGGTAGCAATCTTCTCAAGACCTGTGGGATGATGATGTGGTAGTAAAGTTGAACATTTGTCAAACCTAGTGCCTGTCCACTTTCAAACTGATGCTTAGGGAGGGAAGTGATGGCTCCACGGACCAAGTCCCCCATTTCAGCTGTTCCCCAGAGGGTAAAAACGATAATAGCTGAAGTCTCTCCTGAGATATTGATATTAAAGTTTCGAGCTAATCCGAAATAAACGATGAAGAGTAGCACCAGTTGGGGCATGATACGAATAAATTCCAGATACAATCGTGTTAAAAATCGTACGATTCTAGAATGGGAGGTCATGACAATTCCCATGACTGTTCCGAAAATCATGGATAAGAGGACAGACAGGATAGAAATGCCAATCGTGACGCCCAATCCCTGTAAAATCCGCAGGAGATTATTTCCCTGAAAGAGTACTTGGATTCCCGAATCCTGCATGGCGGAGCCTCCTTTCTATCCAGCTAAAGACCAGTGATATGGGCAGCAGCATAATCAGGTAAGCAATTACCAACATAGCTAGCGCAATGTCTGTCTCATAATAGAGCCCAATCAAGTCCTTGGCGACGTACATGAGGTCGGCCAAAGCCACTGCTGAGAAAACAGAGGTTTCCTTGATGAGGAAAATGACATTGGCACTAAAGGATGGGAGTGCCACCGCTGTTGCT
>CABTAV010000041.1:0-11577 GCA_902482895.1 uncultured Streptococcus sp.
AAGGTATTCTTAATCGTTAGATGGTTGATTTGATGGATCTTTTTGCGATCTGTATGGGGGAACTCTCGACAGGCCTTTGGACGAACATCATAGATGGAACAGAGATTATCTCCTCCTAGAAAGGGGCAAGGCATGGATTTGAAAACCTTGTCACCGTCTTCGTCCACCTGCAGAAATTCTGCTTCAAAGGCTGGTAATTTCATCTTAAAATACTTGGCAATACGTGTAATATCGGCTTCTTTGAAGTCAGGTCCCAATGTCTTGCAACAGTTAGCACATGCAGTGCAATCAATCTCAGCAAAAACTTCTTCGTGAATCTGTTGGGCTATCTTATCTAAGTTTTTAGGAGGTTTTTTCTTTAGATTGGCTAAGACTTTTCGGTGTTCTTTTTGCTTTTGCAAGGCTAGTTGGTGGTAATATTCGATATCAATTTCTTTTGACATAGTTTCTTTCTAATACAAGTGTTTTTGTCTATTATACCATAAGTTATTTTTCATTTTTGAGTATTGCACATAAAAAGCCCTTCGGATAAAATCCGAGGGGCTAGAAACGTTGTTAAATCAACGGCCGAACTTTTGAATTTCAAGGTTCGGGATAAAATAGTTCACTGAACTATTTTATTTTTTCAAGTTGTAGAATGATTTCAATCCACGGTATTCTGCTACTTCACCAAGTTGGTCTTCGATGCGAAGCAATTGGTTGTATTTAGCGATACGGTCTGTACGTGAAAGTGAACCAGTCTTGATTTGTCCTGCATTAGTTGCAACTGCGATGTCAGCGATTGTTGAATCTTCAGTTTCACCTGAACGGTGTGATACAACGGCAGTGTAACCAGCTTCTTTAGCCATTTCGATAGCTTCAAAAGTTTCAGTAAGAGTACCGATTTGGTTAACTTTGATAAGGATTGAGTTAGCAGCACCTTCTTGGATACCACGTGCAAGGTAGTCAGTGTTTGTTACGAAGAAGTCGTCACCAACAAGTTGAACTTTCTTACCAAGACGTTCAGTAAGAGCTTTCCAACCATCCCAGTCGTTTTCATCCATACCATCTTCGATAGTGATGATTGGGTATTTGTTAACCAATTCTTCAAGGTAATCGATTTGTTCTGCAGATGTACGAACAGCAGCGCCTTCACCTTCAAATTTAGTGTAGTCGTAAACTTTACGTTCTTTATCGTAGAATTCTGATGAAGCACAGTCAAATCCGATAAATACGTCTTTACCTGGAACATATCCAGCAGCTTCGATCGCAGCAAGGATAGTTTCAACACCGTCTTCAGTTCCTTCGAAACGAGGAGCGAATCCACCTTCGTCACCTACGGCAGTTTCCAAACCACGTGATTTAAGGATTTTCTTAAGAGCGTGGAAGATTTCAGCACCGTAACGAAGAGCTTCTTTAAATGTTGGCGCGCCAACTGGCAAGATCATGAACTCTTGGAAAGCGATTGGAGCGTCAGAGTGAGAACCACCATTGATGATGTTCATCATTGGAGTTGGAAGAACTTTAGTATTGAATCCACCAAGGTAGCTGTAAAGTGGGATTTCAAGGTAGTCAGCAGCAGCACGAGCTACAGCGATAGACACACCAAGGATTGCGTTTGCACCCAATTTACCTTTGTTAGGAGTACCGTCAAGAGCGATCATAGCACGGTCGATAGCTTGTTGATCACGTACATCGTAGCCAATAATAGCTTCAGCAATGATGTTGTTTACGTTGTCAACAGCTTTTTGTGTACCAAGACCACCGTAACGAGATTTGTCACCGTCGCGAAGTTCAACTGCTTCGTGTTCACCAGTAGAAGCTCCTGATGGAACCATACCACGTCCGAAAGCACCTGATTCAGTGTAAACTTCTACTTCAAGTGTTGGGTTACCGCGTGAGTCTAGGACTTCGCGAGCGTAAACATCAGTAATAATTGACATTTTTTACTCTCCTTATGAGTTAAATTTTTTACACCTCTATAATACCTTAAAACCCCTCCTTTTTCAAGAAAAAACGTTATCTTTGTGCAAATTTTCCTTAACTTTATAAAGTAATCGCTTTCTTTTGTCTGTTTTATTCTAACTTTTATGATATACTGTTTTCATGACAGATTTATCAAAACAATTACTTGAAAAAGCTCATGGTGGGCCAAAATTAAATCCGGATGAGCAAAGACGCTATCTTGGAACTTTTGAGGAAAGAGTTCTTGGATATGCAGATATTGATACTGCAAATAGCCCTCAGTTAGAAAAAGGTTTTTTATCTATTTTAGAAAATCTTCAGGAAAAAGCAGATCCACTATTTGTGAAGATTTCACCAAATATCGAATTTGACAAACAAGTTTTCTACTTAAAAGAAGCAAAAGAAACTGATAGTCAAGCTACCATTGTATCTGAAGACCACGTTTCTTCTCCTTTTGGCCTGATTATCCACACCAATGCACCAGTACAAGTAGAAGAAAAGGACCTTCGACTTGCTTTTGCAAAACTTTGGGAAGATAAAAAGGAAGGTCCAGCCAAAACATCCTTCTGGAAGAAATGGTTTGGCTAAATCTTGCGCATATTTAATAAATGCCCTATATTGGCAGCCGTGTGCTCCAAATAGAGACTGGCATTTTTCAAACTATCTTCTAGAGGTTCACTTTTCTCCAAAATTGAAAAAGCCGCTTGGATATTCTCAAATGGTAGGGAAGGTAAATCCTCAGCAATACTACCACAAATAGCAATGACAGGAACTCCGACAGGGGTTCTTTTTGCAACACCTATCGGCGCTTTACCTGCTAAACTTTGACGATCTAGCCTTCCTTCTCCAATAATAACCAAATCAGCATCTGAAACTTTCTTATCAAAGTTGATTAGCTCCAAGCAGGTATCAATTCCCGACACGATATTTGCCTGAGTAAAGGCACACAAACCAGCAGCAATGCCTCCACCAGCTCCTGCTCCTTTAATTTCCAATGTTGGAGGTGAGATTTTTTCATAAAAATCTTGGATTGCCTGATCTACGACTGGAAACATAGCAGGATGTAGGCCTTTTTGTTTGCCAAAAGTGTAGGTCGCACCTTGATGACCACATAAGGAACTCGCGACATCTGCTAAAATACGAATGTGAACATCTTCAGGAATTTTATAGCAATTTTCTGTTGAAACAGAAGCTAAGTTTAGTAAGGTCTGACCGCAAGCGGGTAAGGCATTTCCATCCCTATCATAAAATCGATAACCTAAACCAGCAGCTATCCCAATTCCTCCGTCATTACTGGCCGTGCCACCAACGCCGATATAGATTTCTTTAATCCCTTGAGCAATGAGATGACGAATCAACTCTCCAATACCACAAGTTTGGATTTGAAGTGGATTTCGTTTCTCTATTGGAATTTTTCCAAGGCCAACTAAATCAGCAACTTCAAATAGTGCCAGTCCCCCTTTTTGAAAATAGCGCATGGCTTCTTTTTGTCCAAAAGGTCCTGTAACTTGGATCCATTTTTCTTCAAGGTCAAGAGAATGTCGAATAGCATCTACAGTACCTTCTCCCCCATCACCAACAGGGCAGAGGAGACATTCTACATCTGCTATCGATTGTTGGAAGCCTCTTTTTATTGCTTCAGCTACCTGTTGAGCGGACAAGCTTTCCTTAAATGAATCTGGTGCAATTACAATCTTCATATTTTCCCTCATTCTAAACAGTCAATCAAAGGAAGAACTTCTAAAAAATCCCTCTTGTCAACATGATGTTGTATTTCTTTTTTGAGCACTTCTTTGGCACAAAAGGCAATTCCTAGTCCTGCTGACTTCAACATTAATAGATCATTTGCCCCATCTCCGATTGCAACAGTTCTTTCTCTAGGAAGTTGCAGTTCCTTTCTCCATTGTTCTAAAGTATCTTTTTTAACCTCGGGACTGATAATTTGTCCAACTAATTTTCCTGTTAGAAGACAGTCTTTGACTTCAAGTTGATTGGCAGAGAAATAGGCAATACCAAGTGATTTCGCTAATCTCTCAACTATTGGTATAAAACCACCTGACACCAGACCAACTAGAATGCCATTCTTTTGGAGAATAGAGATGAATTCTTGAACATTTGGCGATAGATGAATAGAGTCGAAAACTTTATCAAAGACCGAAATAGGAAGACCTTCCAAGAAGGACACTCTTTTTCTTAAACTGCTTTCAAAGTCCAACTCTCCTTGCATTGCCTGACTTGTAATCTGCGAAATTTCCTCCTCACGACCTGCCTCTCTACCCAAAAGATCAATTACTTCTTCTAGGATTAAGGTTCCATCAACATCCATAACACACAATCCTTTTACTTGAGACATCAGTTCTCCTCTCTAAATAGCCTAAAAATCGTATGAAGTCATCATACGATTTCATCTATTAATTAACTAAACTATGGTACAAGTCAAGGTATGACTTGCAGGCTGTATCCCATGAGAAGTCACACTCCATAGCTTGTTTTTGTAGATTTCTCCAAACTTCAGGATGGTTTCTATACAAGTTCAATGCTGTTTGGAAAGTCCAATTTAACCAGTAAGGAGATAGATTGTCAAAGCTAAAGCCAGTACCGCTTCCTTCTATTGGATTGAAAGCGCGAACGGTATCTCGCAAGCCACCAACTTCATGGACCAATGGCAAGGTTCCATAACGCATAGCCATCATTTGAGACAAGCCACATGGTTCAAAACGACTCGGCATGAGGAAGAGGTCACAAGCAGCGTAGATTTCTTGAGCTAGTTTGACATCAAAAGTGATATTTGCTGATAGCTTGTCTGGATAGATTTGAGCAAACCATGAGAAAGCTCCTTCAAAGGCTGGATCTCCAGTTCCCAAAAGAACAATCTGAATATCATTTTGCAAGATATGGTGCAAACTTTCCACCACCACATCAAAACCTTTTTGACGTGTCAAACGAGAAACAATTCCCACCAGTAGAACATCAGTCCTAACGGGTAAGCCAACTCTTTCTTGCAATTTTGCCTTATTCTGGGCCTTCCCAGACAAATCTTCCTGATTAAAATGATAGTCTAAAAGGGCATCCGTCTGAGGATTATAAAGGTCAGCATCAATCCCATTTACGATACCAGAGACCTTACCAGACTCCATTCGAAGAATCTGATCCAAGTTACATCCAAACTGACTAGTCATAATTTCATGAGCATAGCTAGGCGAAACGGTTGAAACACGATCCGCATAGAGAATACCAGCCTTCATCCAGTTCAGACAGTTATTCCAGCGAAGGGTACCATCAGCATAACGCTCAAAGCCAACTCCAAACAAATCCCATAACATTCCTTCTGAAAATTGTCCTTGGAATTCCAAATTATGAATGGTTAAAACAGTTTTAATGCCCTCATAGGCTTGAATCCAACGGTATTTTTCCTTCAACAAGAAAGGAATCATAGCTGTATGGTAGTCATGAACATGGAGAAGATCAGGAATAAAGTCAATCCTTTCCATAGCCTCAATGGCAGCCAGTTGGAAAAAAGCAAAGCGTTCTCCGTCATCAAAGTCACCGTAAACATGACCGCGGAAGAAATAATATTGATTGTCAATAAAGTAGAAGGTTACACCATTTAATACTGTTTTCTTAATTCCACAATACTGTCTGCGCCAACCAACACTCACCTCAAAATGAAGAACATCTTCAATCTGATTTCCAAATTTAGCCTCTACCATGTCATAGTAGGGGAGAATCACTGCAACTTCGTGCCCAGCTTTTACCAGTGATTTGGGAAGAGCGCCAATGACGTCTCCCAAACCACCTGTTTTTGAAAAGGGTGCCCCCTCAGCTGCTACAAATAAAATTTTCATGAATGAATATCCTCTGTTACTTTAGCACCTTTCTTAACGACGACTGGATGTTCTGCAGTTCCACGGATCACTACTCCATCCGCAACTTCAACACCCTTGTCCAATATAGCGTATTCTACCTGAGCACCTTCTCCAATAACAACACGAGGGAATAAGATGCTATCTTTAACCAAGCTATCCTTATGGACATGAATATTACGTGATAAAACAGAATTAGCCACTTGACCTTCAATAATACTACCAGAAGCAAACTGAGAAGTGCTTACCTTAGATGTATTATCATAATAAGTTGGCTCTTCGTTTTTGACCTTTGTATAAATCTTTTGATTTGGTGAGAAGAGAGAGTAGAATTTTTGTGATTCAAGCATATCTTTATTAGCTTGGTAATAAGACTCTACAGAATGAATATTTGCTAGATAACCTGTGTACTCGTAGGCAAAAGCCCCTTCTTTAGCAGCTAAATCCCGTAATACATAGCGCAACTTCTCTGGATGTTCTTTCTTAGCTTCTTCTTCTAAGCGTTCAATCAACCAAGGTGTATCAATAACAAAAATATCTGTAGACATATTGAACATTTCTTCTGTTGATTTTCTATCAAATAGCGTGTGAGAACGAACATGGTCTGTTTCATCCACTTCCAAGATTGCGTTCACTTCTGAAATATCTTTCTTAGGAAGTTTCTTATAAACAACTGTAATAGGCCTCTTCGTTGTGTTATGAAGATGGAACACTTGGTTCAGATCGATATTAATCAAAACATCACAGTTAAGTGACACTGTTTGGTTTGAGCCAGAGCGTTTTAAATAAGTGAGCAGCTGTTGGTAGTATTCTTTTCCTACTGTGCTACTCTCAACGCGTGTATTATAAATTCCTAGATAATAGTGACTAAGAAGAGTGGACAAGCCCCACTCACGCCCTGAACGGATATGGTCAAAAACAGAACTAATATTATCCTGCTGAAAAATACCAAAAACACTGCGAACACCAGCATTGGCAAGACTTGAGAGCGGGAAGTCAATCAAACGATATTTACCGCCAAATGGCAAACTAGCTACTGGACGGTGGTCTGTCAATGTTGACATATCATGAAAACCAACTGTGTTTCCTAAAATGGCAGAATATTTATCAATCTTCATCTGTTGCTACCCCCACTACTTCATTATATCCTACAACTTGTACTTCTTCTGTTCCATCAATTTCGACACCATCAGAAATAACTGCACCTTCACCAATAATGGCACGTTTGATTTTAGCTCCCTGACCAACAATTGCACCACTCATGATAACTGAATCAACAACTTCTGCCCCTTCGCGAACTTGCGCACCTGTTGAAAGGATAGAATGTTTAACAGTTCCATCAACGAAACATCCGTCTACAACCAAGGAATCTTCCACATGAGCATTTGCCCCAAGGAAGTTTGGTGGTGAAATTAAGTTTCTTGAGTAAATCTTCCATTGACGGTTACGGCTATCCAAGGCATTTTCTGGTGAAATATATTCCATGTTAGCTTCCCAAAGTGACTCAATAGTACCAACATCTTTCCAGTAGCCATTAAACTCATATGCATAGACACTTTCACCTGACTCAAGGTAATTTGGAATGACATTCTTACCGAAGTCTGACATATCCACATTACTCTTTTCAGCAACAACAAGCATATTGCGCAGACGTTTCCAATCAAAGATGTAAATACCCATAGAAGCCTTTGTAGATTTAGGTTGAGCTGGTTTTTCTTCAAATTCAACAATGCGGTTATTGGCATCTGTGTTCATGATACCAAAACGGCTAGCTTCTTTCAGGGGAACATCAAGAACTGCTACTGTCAAGCTGGCATTATTATCTTTGTGAGACTGGAGCATATCATCATAATCCATTTTGTAGATATGGTCCCCAGATAGAATCAAGACATACTCAGGATTGACACTGTCGATATAATCAATATTTTGGTAAATAGCGTGGCTAGTCCCCTCAAACCAACGATTTCCTTCACTTGCAGAATAAGGTTGAAGAATAGAGACACCAGAATTGATACCGTCTAGTCCCCAGCTTGAACCATTACCAATATGGTTGTTGAGAGCAAGTGGTTGGTACTGTGTAATGACTCCAACATTGTTGATGCCTGAGTTGGCACAGTTTGAAAGAGCAAAGTCAATGATACGGTAGCGCCCACCAAATTGCACAGCTGGTTTTGCAATGCTTTGAGTGAGTTTACCGAGACGAGTTCCTTGCCCACCAGCAAGAATCAAAGCTAACATTTCATTCTTCATTTTCTACTCCTTTTTGATTTTTACTTGTGACGGTTTTAGTAGGTTTCAAGCGACGTTTGATTTTCCAAACACTTGCTCCCATAGCCGGTAGGGTAAAGGTCAAGGTCTGCTCATAATCTTTCCATAGTCCTTCTTGCGTTTGCACAGTTTGATTATGTTCTTTCCAAACGCCTCCCCACTCTTCTAACTCAGTATTCCAGACTTCTTCATAAATCCCAGCAATAGGAAGTCCGATTGTAAAATCTTTTCGTTCAACAGGTGCCATATTAAAGATACAGACTAACATATCATCCTTCTTACCCTTACGGATGAAGGAAAGAACACTCTGGTCTCTATTATCCGCATCGATGATTTCAATTCCATCATAGCTGGTATCAATTTCCCACAGACAGCGGTGGTCTTTGTAAAACTGGTTTAGCTGAGAAGTGAAATACTTCATCTTAGCATTCATTGGATCTTCTAGGTTAGACCATTCCAACTGTTCTTCAGATTTCCATTCTAGGAATTGCCCATATTCACTACCCATGAAGAGCAATTTCTTACCAGGGTGACAAATTTGGTAAGTGTAGAGATTACGCAAACCTGCGAATTGATTGTAGCGATCTCCCCACATCTTGTGCATCATACTCTTCTTGCCATGAACCACTTCATCGTGTGAGAATGGTAAGAGATAATTTTCCTTGAAGACATACATAAAGCTGAAAGTCACCAAATTAAAGTCATACTTACGGTAAATCGGATCTTCTTCATAGAAACGAAGGATGTCATTCATCCAACCCATATTCCATTTGTAGTCGAAGCCAAGACCATCTGAATCTTTAGTGTCAGTAATCTGAGTAGCTGATGAACTTTCCTCAGCTATCATCATAACGTCTGGATGAGCTTGTTTAATGACATCATTCAAACGTTTTAAGAAATAATAGCCTTCGTAGTTGAGATTGCCCCCATCTTTATTAGGCGTCCATGGGGCATCATCGTAATCTAGATAGAGTATATTGCTCACTGCATCCACACGAATACCGTCCAAATGGTAAAAGTCAATCCAAAACTTAATACTAGAAATCAAGAAGGACTGGACTTCATTCTTTCCAAGGTCAAAATTGAGTGCGCCCCAACCGTAGTTATGAGCCTTATTATGGTCTTGATATTCAAAAGTCGGTGTTCCATCATAATAGGCCAAGGCATCATCATTAATAGTGAAGTGACCAGGTACCCAGTCCACAATAACCCCAATATTGTTTAAGTGACACTCCTCAACAAAATCTTGAAATTCCTCAGGGCGACCATAGGCATGCTCTAAAGCAAAGTAACCCATAAGCTGGTAACCCCAACTCAATCCAAGAGGATGAGACATCAAGGGCATAAACTCAATGTGAGTATAGTTCATCTCGACCAAGTAAGGAATGAGTTCATCTTTCAATTGAGCAAAACTAAAAGGACTACCATCAGGATTTCTCTTCCAAGAGCCAGCATGAGCTTCATAAATATTGACGGGACGCTCTTCAAAGCTCAAGCGTTTTCTACGAGCTAACCAAAGTCCATCTTTCCATTTTTTCTCTGGAATTTCTGTTAAAATAGCCCCAGTACCAGGTCGTGCCTCATACCGTACAGCCAAAGGATCAATCTTCATAAGCTGATGACCATTTGCACGTGTGATATGATACTTATAAATTTGGCCTTCGTAAGCAAGACTGGTAAAGACTTCCCAGACTCCAAATTCGTTCCGTTCCATTGGAATTTGATTTTCAATCCAATTGGTGAAATCCCCTACCAAGTGTACAGCCTGAGCATTAGGTGCCCACACACGAAAAGTGTAGCCATACTCACCATTTTTTTCTTCCCTATGAGCTCCCAGATAGTGCTGGAGGTGAAAATTTTCACCTGTCATAAAGGTTTTTAAAGCATTATTCTTATCCATACACCCTCCTAATTCTGTAAGCGTTTTCTATAGATTTATTATACTACCTTTTTAGGGAAGATTCAAGTAAATTACGGAATTTGCAAAAAAATCTTTTGAAAGTCTTCAACAAATTCACTGATGTGTTCACTTGTAAATCAAGAAATTTTCAGAAACGCTTTGAAAACGAATTGTTTTTTAATAATACTATCACAAAGTTCGTTATTTAGCTAACAAAAAATATAATTTTAAGTAAAAAAATAAATCAGGAAACGAATCTCCTGATTTTACATTTCATTTCACATCAAAAACAATGGATTTGACATTTGTCATCGCTTCAATACTATATTTAATTCCTTGCACTCCAGCGCCAGAACCTTTGACACCAAGGAATGGGAAATTATCTGGACCACGCTGGGTTTTATTATTTATATGAACTGTACCCACTTCAAGTTTTTCAGCAATTTCAAATGCTTTTTTGAAATCATTTGTAAAGACTGAGGATTGAAGGCCGAATTCAGATTCGTTGGCAAAGGCAATGGCTTCC
Source organism: uncultured Streptococcus sp. (assembly GCA_902482895.1). Classification (GTDB taxonomy): domain Bacteria; phylum Bacillota; class Bacilli; order Lactobacillales; family Streptococcaceae; genus Streptococcus. The sequence goes on from CABTAV010000041.1 coordinate 10,502, forward strand.
TCTACACTAGCCACACGGATAATTGGTAAAACAGGACCAAATGGCTCTTCCCATGCCACTTTCATATCTTTTGTAACTTGGTCAAAAAGCACTGGCCATAGAAGATTGCCTTCGCGTTTGATTGGTGTAAGAGCCTGAGCACCTTTTTCTTGTGCATCATCAATCAAGCCCCAAATAAAGTCTGCTGAAGCATTGTCGATAACTGGTGTGATATCAGCATTGTCGAATGGATCGCCAACTGTTAATTTAGTAACCTCTGCTTGAAGCAAAGCAGCTAGTGTATCTGCTACACTTTCGATAACAATAACACGTTTAATGGCTGTGCAACGTTGACCTGAATAGCTAAAGGCACCCGCAACAATTTGCTTGGCAGCATGTTCCAAATCTGCATCTTCTAGTACTAAGGCTGCATCTTTCCCACCAAGCTCCAACATGATTGGACGCATACCAGCTAAACGACCAATACGTTCTCCGATAGGAGTTGAACCTGTAAAGTTGATGAAGTTGACTTCTTTGTGTTCAATGATATAATCCCCAATTTCTGAACCACGACCCGTAATGGTATTGAAAACACCAGCAGGAATCCCTGCTTCTTCAAACGCTTTAGCCAACAAGAGCCCAGAAATAGAACCTTGTGTTGGTGGCTTAAACATGACTACATTCCCTGCAATCAAGGCAGGTGCAATTTTAGAAGCAGATAAATTAACTGGATAATTAAAGGGAGCGATAGCCAGCACGACACCAACTGGCTCGCGACGAACAACGGCCAATTTATTTTTACTTGCTGCTTCAAAACCGCCACCTTCCATTGCTTGTCCAGTGATACGGAGACCTTCCTCAGCAGCATAGCGAATCAAGTCTGCGGTACGCACCACTTCTCCAATAGCTGCTTTAATTCCCTTTGCCACTTCTTTGGCAAGTATAGTACCAATTTCTTCCTTATCACGTTCTAAAATAGCTGCTGTTTTGTGCAAATAAGCCGCACGTTCAACTGCTGATAAAGCTCGCCAAGCTGGCAGGGCTGCACGCGCAGCTTTCATAGCCTCATCTACTTCTGCCTGAGTCATAGCTGGAAC